>JAFAZB010000026.1 GCA_019240015.1 Solirubrobacterales bacterium | reverse complement strand
GCCAGCCCGCCACCAGCCGCGAGAGCAGCGAGGACTTGCCGACCCCCGGCGGCCCGGTCAGCCCGACCACGTGCGCGCCGGCCTCGCCGCCGAGCGCGGCCGGGGACACCGCCGCGAGCAGCTGCGCGGTCTGCTCCCGGGCCCCCGGCGCGCGGCTCTCGACGAGGTTCAGCGCCGCGGGGGCAGCGGTCAGGTCGCGCTCGCGCAACCTGGCGCCGAGCTCGCGGCCCTCGGCACTTGCCTGCGTCAAGCGCCGACGGCCGTGTCGACGCCGTAGCGCACGCCCACGAGCGTGATGATGTCGCGCATCATCCGGTTCAGGTCCCAATCCTTGGGGGTGTAGACCGCCGCCACGCCCGCTTCGCGCAGCGCCGCCGCGTCGGCCTCGGGAATGATCCCCCCGACGACCACCGGGACGTCCTCGATTCCGGCCGCCCGCAGCGCCGCGAGCACCGCCGGGATCAGCTCCGCGTGGGAGCCGGACAGGATCGACAGCCCCACCACGTGCACGCCTTCCTGGGCGGCCGAGTTCGCGATCTGCGTCGGGGTCAGCCGAATGCCCTCGTAGACCACCTCCATGCCGGCATCGCGAGCCCTCACGGCGATCTGCTCGGCGCCGTTGGAGTGCCCGTCGAGACCGGGCTTGCCGACCAGGAACTTGAGCCGACGGCCCAGCAGCTCGCTCACACGCTCGACCTCCGCGCGCAGCTCGGCGACCTCGCCGCTCGACACCGCGGCCGCCTCCCCGACCCCGGTCGGCGCGCGATACTCGCCGAACGCGTCGCGCAGCGTCTGCGCCCACTCGCCGGTGGTGACGCCCGCGCGGGCGGCGGCGATCGTGGCCGGCATGATGTTCTGCGACTCGTCCCGCGCGGCCTGCGCCAGCTGCTCGAGCGCGGTACGCGCGGCGTCCTGGTCGCGCTCGGCGCGCCAGCGCGCCACCGCTTCCCGCTGCCGCGCCTCGACCGCCGGATCGACCACCAGGATCCCCCCGTCCCCGGCCGCCGTGAGCGGCGAGGGCTCGGTGGAGGTGAACCGGTTCATCCCCACCACGGTCAGCTCGCCGGCCTCGATCCGCCGCCAGCGCTCCCGGTGTGACTCGACCAGCGCCGCCTTCATGTAGTCGACCGCCTCGACCGCCCCGCCCAGCTCGGCGACCCGCTGCATCTCGCCCCGAGCGCCCTCGACGAGCTCCTCGACCAGCCCGTCCATCACCTTCGAGCCCTCGAAGATATCCGGATACTCGAGCAGGTCGGTCTCGTAGGCGAGCACCTGCTGAAGGCGCAGCGACCACTGTTGATCCCACGGCCGGGGGAGCCCCAGCGCCTCGTTCCAAGCGGGGAGCTGGAGCGCCCGCGCGCGGGCTCCGCGCCCGAGCGTTACCGCCAGCGCCTCCAGCGCGATCCGGTAGACGTTGTTCTCCGGCTGGGCCTCGGTCAGCCCGAGCGAGTTGACCTGCACCCCGTAGCGAAAACGACGTTGCTTGTCGTCGCTGACGCCGTAGCGCTCGCGCCCCAGCTCGTCCCACAGCCGGGCCATCGCGCGCAGCTTGGCGTGCTCCTCGACGAACCGGACCCCGGCGTTGACGAAGAACGAGATCCGCCCGAACACGCTGCCCATCAGCTCGTCGCTGGGGGCCTCGCCGCCGCCGAGGCGCTCCCGGACCGCGTCCAGCACCGCGATCGCGTTGCCGATCGCGTACGCGATCTCCTGCACCGGCGTGGCCCCGGCCTCCTGGAGGTGGTAGGAGCAGATGTTGATCGGGTTCCACTTCGGGACGTGCTCGACGGTGTAGGCGATCGTGTCGGCGATCAACCGCATGCTCGGCCCCGGCGGAAACGCGTACGTGCCACGGCTCAGATACTCCTTGAGGATGTCGTTCTGGGTCGTTCCCTGCAGCTGGCGCTCGGCGACGCCCTGCTCCTCGGCTGCCACGATGTACAGCGCCAGCAGCCATGCCGCGGTCGCGTTGATCGTCATCGAGGTGTTCATCTGATCGAGCGGAATCCCGTCGAGCAGCGTGCGCATGTCGCCCTCGTGGGCGATCGAGACGCCCACCTTGCCGACCTCGCCCCGCGCCAGCTCGTGGTCGGGGTCATAGCCCGTCTGGGTCGGGAGGTCGAACGCGATCGACAACCCCGTCTGCCCCTTCTCGAGGTTGCGCCGATAGAGCTCGTTCGACCGCTGGGCGTCGGAGTGCCCGGCGTAGGTGCGCATCATCCAGGGGCGGTCGGGCTCGGGAAGCCGGGGAGAGGAAGTCTCCGCCATACGGAGAATTGTATGAATCGAACGTATACGGATCGCGCACCGGCACGCCGACGGAGGCCGTGGCCGGGTGCGTGGAACAATCACCAAGATGCCCGATCAGAGCTCAGCCGCTACCGAGTACGCCATCATGCAAGAGATCACCTCACCGCTTGCGACGCTCCCGGACGACCCCGTCGCAGCCGTCACCACCGAATTTCCGCTCGCGCTCAGGGGCTATGACCGCCTGGCGGTCGATGCGTATGTGCGCCACACCAGCCAGCTCGTCGACGAGCTGCAAGCGATCCATTCCCCCGACGTAGCCGTCAGCCGGGCGCTCGAGCGCGTCGGGGAGGAGGTCTCGGGGATCCTCCAGCGCGCCCACGACACCGCCGAGCAGATCACCTCCCAGTCCCGCGCCGAGGCCGAAGACCGGCTCGAGGTGGCGCGGACCGAAGCTGCCCGGATCACCGCGGAGGCCAACCAGCGCCTGCGCGATCTGGATGCCGACACGGACCGGATCTGGGCCGAGCGACAGAGGATCGTCGACGACTCACGCGAGCTGGCGCGCCAGCTGCTGGCGCTGGCCGATTCCGCGGTGGAGCGCTTCCCGGCGGCCGACGAGCTGGAGCCGGCGCCTGTCGCCGACGAAGCGCAGCCCGCGGCCGCCGGCCTCGAGGGCGCGCCGCTGGACGAGGAGCTGGGCGAGGCGCCGATCGGCGAGTGGCCTGAGCACGATGGCACCGCAAACGGGTCGGTCGATCAGCCGACCGTCGCGGCGGACGCGTTTCCCGAGTCGTCTGGGTTTGAGGAGCCGCAGGCGTTCGAGGAGCCGCAAGCGTTCGAGGAGCCGGAAGCGTTCGCGGAGCCGGAAGCGTTCGCGGAGCGGCAAGCGTTCGCGGAGCGGCAAGTGCCACCGCGGCCGTTTGCCGAGCCGCGGCCGTTCGCGGAGCCGCGGCCTCCGCTGGCGGAGCCGCGGCGCCCGCTGGACGCTGAGCCCGCCGAGCGCGACGAGCAGTACCTCGAGTACTCGGAGGCCGACGACGGACTCGGCTCGACACAGGCGATTCCGCCGGCGACGCCCGGCGCGGACAGCCGCTCGCCCCGCCCCTAGCGCCCGCGCCAGGTGCGGCTGATCGACGTCAAGCACCTCGGCCGCAGCCGGGTGATCGGGTGCTGGCAGCTCGACGACGTCCTGGTCGATCCCGGGCCCTCCTCGGCGCTCCCCACCGTCCTGGAGGCGCTCGGCGGTCAGGTCCCGCGGGCGCTGCTGCTGACCCACATCCATCTCGACCACGCCGGCGCCAGCGGTTCGCTGGTGGAGCGCTGGCCCGATCTACAGGTATACGTCCACGAGCGCGGGGCGCCGCATTTGATCGATCCCTCTCGGTTGATCAAGAGCGCCCGCCGGCTCTACGGCGAGGACATGGACCGCCTGTGGGGAGAGATGCTGCCGGTCCCCGAGCGCAATCTGACCCTGCTCAAGGGGGGCGAGCGGCTGCTCGAGAACTTTGAGGTCGCCTACACGCCGGGGCACGCCTGGCATCACGTCTCCTACCTCCACGACGGCACGGCCTTCGTCGGCGACGTCGCGGGGGTGCGGATCACCGATCAGTCGCTGACGATTCCGCCCACGCCCCCGCCGGACATCGACCTCGACGCCTGGCACGAGTCGTTGCAGCGCGTGGCAGCCTGGCGACCCCAACGGCTGGCGATGACCCACTTCGGGGCCACCGAGGACGTGGAGCAGCAGCTGAGCGAGCTGGGGCAAAGACTCGACGCGTGGGCCGAGCTGGCGCGAGCGGGCGAGCAGGAGTCGTTCGTGAGCGCCGTGCGCGAGGAGATCGAACGCGACGCCGGCCCCGAGCTGCTCGCCGCCTATACCCAGGCAGCCCCACCGGAGCAGCTGTACGCCGGGCTCGAGCGCTACTGGCGCAAGCGGGCCGAGGAGTAGTCGGGGGGGGGGTCTGGGGGGCGGGCTCTGCGGCGGCCTCGTCGGGGGGCGCCCGCGCGGCGCCAACCCCCGGCTCTGGGGGCGCCGCCGGGGCGCCAACCCCCGCCCGGCTGGACCGCCCGCGCGGCGCCAAACCCCGCCCGGCTGGACCGCCCGCGCCGCGCCAACCCCCGCCCGGCCCCTTGCGCGCCGGTATGCTGAGGGCGATGTCGCAGACGGTTGAGCTGCCTCGGGTTGGCGGGCCCGGCAGCGGGCTGGGTGGCCCCTGGCGGGTGTTGGTCCTCAACGACGACCACAACACGTTCGACCACGTCGCCGAGACGCTGTCGCAAGTGATCCCTGGCGTGAGCCTCGCCGATGGCTATCGCCTGGCCGATCAGATCCACAACACGGGTTGCGCGATCGTGTGGAGCGGCCCGCGTGAAGACGCCGAGCAGTACTGGGAGCGGCTCGACGACGCCGGGCTGACGATGGCTCCGCTGGAAGAGGGTTAGGCGGGGGTTGGGGGGCTTCGGAGGGCCCGCGACGGTCCCGGGCCTGCCAGGCCTCCGCCGCTGACGATCAAGAAATGACCACTGGTCCACGGCCCGGCGGGGGTGTGTGAGATCACGAGGCCATAGGCGAGGTCGAAGCACACACCCCCCGGGACGGTCGCACCAGTGTGCGGTTCGTGACGATCCCCGGGCGCGCGACGGGGCGCGCGCGGGCGCGGGGGCGAGTCCGCGGCCGGGCGCCGGGGCGCGCGCGGGCAGGCGCGCGCCCACGGAGCCCATTCGCCCGAGCCCCCGGAGGGCCGGTCCGGCGCCGCTAGAGACGCCCTGCCGGGAGCGCCTTCGCCCGCTGGCGGTCCGGGCTCACGCGCACGACGTTCCAGACGATCCCGAGCTTCTCCAGCAGCGCGATCACGAGCCCCGTCGGGTCGGCGATCCGCTCCCAGAGCCGCAAGCCGTGGAAGGCGGATGTCGGGAACGCGTGGTGGTTGTGATGCCAGGACTCACCCATCGACAGCGGCGCCAGCCAGAACACATTGCGCGATTCGTCGTCGATGTCGAATCGCTTGCGTCCGAAGAAGTGGCAGACGGAGTTGATCGACCAGGTGACGTGGTGGAGCAGGAAGACGCGGACGAATCCGCCCCACAGCAGGGCGGTCAGCGCCGTGCCAAAGCCGCCGCCGACGAGCCACCCCAGCGCGAACGGGATCGCGAAGCCGACCACCACCCAGATCCAGAACAGCTTGTCGACCGCCCGGACGACCTTGTCCTTGACCAGATCAGCCGCGAACCGCTCGCGCTCGGCGGTGCCAACGGTCTCGAACAGCCACCCCACGTGGGCGTGCCACAGGCCCTTCACCCCACCCCAGAACCCCGGGCCGCTCAGATGCGGCGAGTGGGGATCCCCGTCCTGGTCGGTGAACGCGTGGTGCTTGCGGTGGTCGGCGACCCAGGTGATCACCGAACCCTCGACGGCCATCGAGCCGAGCACGGCGATGATCGCCCGAAACGCCCGGGAAGACTCGAACGCGCGGTGGGTGAACATGCGGTGGTAGCCGAGCGTGACCCCCAGGGCCGTAATCACATAAAGGCCCACCAGCAGGCCCAGCTCGAGCGGGCCCACGCCACGATCCCACAGCAGGACGACCGCGACCGCCAGGCCAACCAGCGGCAAGGGCACCCCAATCAGGTTGGCGATCTTATGTGCCCGAGACATCGAGGCAAGGATACGTCACGGGGGCGCAAGTTTCTCTTACTCATTCCACTACGAGCCACGCAGAACTTGTAGGTTTCACACGAGCATGACCGAGCAACCCTGGCACGCGCTGCCGGCCGAGATCGCCGGTGTCCTGCGCCCGGTTCTGGCCGAGGTCGCCGACGAGATGATCGCGGCCGTACGGCAGGTTCCGGCCTATGCGAGGCCGCTCGAGGGTCGCCTGGGAGCGGGGATCAGGGCCGGTGTCCAGGAGGCGCTGCACCACTTCCTGGCCGAGATCGAGGCGGGCGGGCCGGTCGACCGATCGGACGTCTACACCTCGCTGGGCCGGGGAGAGATGCGGGCGGGACGCAGCATGGACTCACTGCTCAGCGCCTACCGCGTGGGCGCGCGGGTCGCGTGGCGGCGGTTCGTCGCGGTGGGGGTCGCGGCCGGGCTCGAGCCCGAGACGCTGTACCTGCTGGCGGAGTCGATCTTCGCCTATATCGAGCTGCTGTCGGCCGAGTCCGCCGCGGGGCACGCGCTCGAGCAGTCTGCGGTCGCGAGCGAGGCCGAGCTGCGCCGTCGCCGGCTCGTTCGCCAGCTCGTGCGCGAGCCGCCGCCGGAGCCGGCCGCCATCAAGGCGGCCGCCAGCGAAGCCGGCTGGCCCCTGCCGCGCAAGCTCGCCGTCGTGGCGATCGAGGGCGAGCAGCGTCTGCGCGCGGCGTCGCGGCTGCCGCGCGGCACGATCGCCGACGGCGTGGGCGATCTGACCTGTGCGCTGGTCCCCGATCCCGACGCCCCGGGAAGGCGCGCCGAGATCGAGCGCGCGGTGCTCGAGGCCGGGGCCCGGGCGGGGCTGGGCCCGACGGTGGAGTGCGCGCAGGCCGCGATCAGCTTTGCCCGAGCGCGCGCCGCGCTCGAGCTGCGAAACGGCTCGCTGGCGCTGATCAGCGCGCGCGAGCACGCCGGGGAGCTGCTGCTGCGCGGCGATCCGCCGCTCGCCGCCGAGCTGGCCGCCGACCGCCTCGCGCCGCTCGCGTCCTTGTCACCCGGGTCGCGCGGACGGCTGACCGAGACGCTCGGCGTGTGGCTCGCCGAGCAGGGGAGGCTGGGTGCGGTCGCGCGGCGGTTGGGCGTCCACCCGCAGACGGCGCGCTACCGGCTGGCGCGACTAAGGGAGCTGTTCGGGGACACGCTGGAGGATCCAGACGGCCGATTCTGGCTACAGGTCGCGCTGCGTGTGGAGGAGCGGGGCGGGTAACGGAGGAAGAACGCGGCGCGAACGCGCCTAAGCCGCCGCCTGGGGCTCAGGCTCCGGCTCGGGCGCCGGCTCGGGGAGCGGCACCTCGGGGCCCAGCGCGCCGGCGGCGAGCTCGTCATTCCAGACGTAGCTCACCGGGATCTGGAAGTGGCCCGAATTTCGCCTGCGGAACTCCATCATCTCGGGGCCGTTCCAGTACCGATACCAGTCACCCTCGGAGGCAAACCAGGCCATCTGGGTGATCTTGTAGCGGTCCTCGGTCGACCGGTGGACGGCGTACTGCGTGGCGCCGTAGCGGAGCGCCAGCGGCGCTGCCCTGGCGACCTCGACCGCGAAGGATTCCTGCCGGAGCACGGTCGCGTACCAGGCGATCCAGACGACCCCTCCCTTGGCCGCCATCGTTAGGCCCCCACCTCGGCGCGAATCGCCCCGGGTCCCTCGGCGGTCCGGCCCTGGCCCTCCGCGGTCGCCCCGACCAGGATCGCGATCTTGCCGAGATGCCGGTTGTCACGCAGCAGCTGGTGCGCCTCGGCGACCTTGTCGAACCCCATCGTCTGCCACAGCACGGGTCGGATCTTCGACTCCTCGATCAGCTCGTTGGCCTTGGTGGCCTGCCAGGCGTTGGCGAAGTGCGAGCCGAGGATCTCCTTCTGGCGCATCCACAGGTAGCGCACGTCGAAATCGAGCTGGTACCCGGAGGTGGCTCCGCAGATCACGACCTTGCCGAACGGCTTGACCGCGAGCACCGAGGTCGGGAAGGTGGCCTTGCCGACGTGCTCGAAGACGATGTCGGGCGGGCCGCCGAGCAGCTCCTCGACCGCCTTGCAGAAGCGTCGCGATTCCTTGAACCGGGCTCGCTCCTCCTCGGCACTCTCGTCACCGCGGCGCATCATCCCGGCGTACTGGGAGCGCTCGACGTAGCCGATCGCGCCGAGCTGCTTGACAAGCGCGCCCTTCTCGTCGCTGGAGACGACCCCGACCGCGTCGGCGCCGGTGAGCGCGCAGAGCTGGGTGGCGAACACGCCGAGCCCGCCCGCGGCGCCCCAGATCAGCACCCTGTGCCCGGGTTCGAGCCGGCAGCGGTCGATCAGCATCCGGTAGGCGGTGAAGTAGGTCAGCCCGTACGCCGCCGCCTCCTCCCAGGCGAGGTGCTTTGGCTTGTGCAGCAGTTGTTGGGCCTGGACCTTGCAGAACTGCGCGAACGAGCCCCAGCTCGTCTCGTAGCCCCAGATCTGCTGGCTGGGGGCGGCGAGCGGGTCGAGGCCGTGGACCTCGGGGTCCTCGTAGGAGGCCTGGTTGCAGTGGATCACGACCTCGTCGCCCGGCTTCCATCGCGTCACGCCGTCGCCCACCTTCCAGACGATCCCGGAGGCGTCGGAGCCCCCGATGTGGTGGTCTTCGGCGGGGTGGTAGCGGAACACCGAGACCGGCTCGCCGAGGGCGGCCCAGACGTTGTTGAAGTTGACCCCGGCCGCCATCACCCGGACCACGACCTCGAACGCTCCGGGCTCGGGCACCTCGATTTCCTCGATCTGGAACGCGTCGACCGGCTCGCCCTGGCGCTCCTCCCGAATCACCCAAGCGGCCATCGTCGCGGGGAGCTCGCCCGGCTCGGTCTCTACGTTCGCGACTTGGCTCAGATCAACGGCCACAGGCCAACCTTGCGGTGGGGGAGGGGACTGGAGGCCCGGATCGTACCCGCGAGGGCTCCGCGGCGGCGCCTGCCGGCGCCCGCCCGGGACGGCTTCAGGCCGCCAGCTCGCCGCCGCTGGCGACCGGCTCGGCGATCGGAACCTGCTCCGCCTTGACCGGCAGTCGCTCCACCAGCGCCCAGGCGAGCGCCGCCCCGATCAGCGTCATCGTGGTGCCCACCAGCAGGCCGGTGCCGAGCGCCGACACGAACGCGTTCTGCACCGTGGCGACGACCTGAGCGGAGGCGTAATGGCCAGCCGGCAATCCACCGGAACCGAGCGAGTTGGCAATCGCCGCGCGGGTGGCGGAGGGTAGCTGGGGCAGCCCGGCGTCGATCTTCGAGCGCCCAATCGCGCTCACCAGCGCTCCCATCACGGCGACCCCGAAGGTGCCGCCCACCATCCGGCTCATCGACAGGACGCCCGAGGCCGCTCCGGCCTTGGTCCTGTCGACCGAGTTCATCGCGGCGGCGCTCATCGGCGACATGACCAGGCCCATGCCCGCGCCCATCAGCATGAAGCTGGGCAGCAGCAGGCCATAGCCGCTGTGCACGGTGATCTGCGAGTCGAGGAACAGTGACCCGGCGACGATCACCAGACCAGCGGTCATCAGCGGCCGGGGGCCAATTCGGTCGGTCAAGCGGCCGGCGAGCGGTCCCATCACGATGATCAGCGACGTGGCGGGCAGGAAGCGCACGCCGGTGCCGAGCGGTGAGTAGTGAAGGATGTTCTGCATGTAAAGCGCCATGAAGAAGAACATCGCCAGCATCGCGAACGAGATCAAGAACGCGACCAGGTTCGCGCCCACGAACGTCCGCGAGCGGAAGAAGCTGAAGTCGATCATCGGCACTCTGACGCGGCGCTCGATCGCAGCGAACCCGCCCAACCCCAGCACCGCCACGGCGAGCAGCGCGACGATGCGGGTCGAGCCCCAATGCCAGCGGTTGCCCTCCACGAGCGCCAGCACGAGCGCGGTCAGACCGCCGGTGATCGCGGCGATGCCGGGAATGTCGACGGTCCGTCTGACGGTCTCGTCGCGGGACTCACGCGCGGCGAACAGCGTCACCGCGACCGCCACGACGGCGATCGGGGGATTGATGAAGAAGATCGCCCGCCAGCTCACGTCCTGGGTCAAGAAGCCGCCAAGCACCGGCCCGATCGCGAGCGCGAGCGCGCTGACCCCGGCCCACGTGCCGATCGCCATGCCGCGCTGCTCGGCCGGGAACGCCTGGGTGATGATCGACAGCGTGGCCGGCATCATGAATGCGGCGCCGATGCCCTGAACCGCCCTGAAGCCGACCAGCGCGGAGTCGCTGGGAGCGAAGCCGATCGCGGCGCTGGAGAGGCCGAACAGGACCACTCCGAACAGGAACATCATCCGGCGGCCGAAGATGTCGCCCAGCCGGCCTCCGGTGACCAGCAGCACCGCGAAGGTCAGCGTGTAGGCGTTGACGGTCCACTCGAGCGAGGAGAGCGAGGCGTGCAGATCGCGCTGAATCGAGGGCAGCGCGACGTTCACAACCGTGTTGTCGAGCATGATCATGAACAGCGCGAAGCACATCGCTCCGAGCGTCCACCAGCGGCTGTTCTCGTCAGTTACGAGGCGATGTCTGTGCGCAAGGATGCGTTCGGTCACGGTGTCAGTCCTTCCGGGCGGCAGGCCGCGACGTCGGCACGCTCGAGCAGGATCGAGAGCGCCCCGGCGAGGCGGTCGCGTTCGACGGCATTGAGGCTTTCGGCGAACTGCGCGAGACCACTGAGGCGGGCGGCGTTGAGCCGTCGGATGACCGATCGGCCCGCGTCGGTGAGCCCGACGCGCTTCATCCGGCGATCGTCGGCGTCCTCACGGCGCTCGACGAACCCGCGGCGCACCAGATCCTCGACGGTGCGGCTGGCGGCTGGCAGCGAGACGTGCACCAGCTCGCCCGCCTCTTTGAGCGTCAGCTCACGGCCCTGATCCTCGAGGTGGTGCAGCAGCTTGATCTGTGTGAGCGTGAGCTCGAGCGCTCCGACCGCCTCGAACAGGTCGGCGTTGCAGTTCTTGTGCAGGTAGACGATGAACGCGAACAGGTCGGCGGAAAGCCCATCCTGTTCGACTTCTATCGGTGAGATCGTTGCTTGCACGCATGCAAGTATTGCATACAAGTTGTGCTTGCGCAAGGGTAAGGATTGCGCCGGGGCATTGGGGTAGGGATTGCGCCGGGGCATTGAGCCAGGCTCGGGCGCGGCGCCGGGGGCCGTGGGGCCGGGCGCGGGGCCACGTCCATCCCGGCCCGCGGGGCGAACTTTGGCGATTTGGTTCGGGCCCTCCGAACCAAATCGCCAAAGTTCGCCGGACGACGCCGGACGCCGCCTACGTCTAAGGCTGGAGCAGCTGGCCGCTGGAGGAGGGGCGCTCGGGCCCAACGAACAACGAAGCGGGCCGGATTGACGAGGTGGTGGACTGCGCGGCCTGGCTCGAGCCTTGCGGGCCGATCGCGATCAGGTACGCGCCCGGCTGGAAATCGAGCGCGAGCTGGGTGGTCGCCTGGGGATTGATCGGCGCCGTCTGGGCGAGCGGCTGGGCCTGGCCGGCGGCGGTGATCGCCAGCGACTCAGCCTGAGAGGCCTGATTCGTGATGATGAACACGACCGGGCCTCCGCCGACGGACGAGGGGGAGACGCTGATCCGGGCGTTGTTCACGTACACCGTGAGGTTCACCGGGGTCGGCGGCCGGGGACGGTTGGCGAACGTCCCGCTCGCGTTCCCACATGCTGATATCGCGAAGCCGCTCGTCATGAGCACCGCGATCGCCATCCTGCGCATTGCCGGAGCTGGCTCCTCTCCAAGAACCGTGAGGCGTCACGTCCGCACTGCTCGATCGAGCCAAGAACCCTAGCTGACCAGGGAAATCCCTTCCAGAGGGCGAGGAGCGCGGGTACGGGGGGCGCTGGCCGCGCGGGTACGGGGGTCGCCGGCCGCGCGGGTACGAGGGTCCAGCTCGCCGCGCGGGTACGCGGGGCGCCGGCTGGGGTGCAGCCGGCCGGCGCGGGTCAGACCGCTGGGCGGGTGAGCGACTCGCGGCGGAGCTCGAGCCGGCGCAGCTCGCCCTGGAGCTCGTCCCAGGACTCGCTCTCGGTGCGCTCGTACTCCTCGCCGCTGAGCTCGCGCAGCCGGTCGCTATAGATGCTCCACGCGCGGCGGGTGCCCTCGTCCAGCTCGCGGAGCTCGTCGTCGGTATCTGGGGCGATAGCGGTCACGTTACGGCTCCTTCCCTAAATCTACGCCAGCGATGCTACCCGCGGAGCCGGTCATCAAGACGCAATTACGCCGGCCGGCGCCTGGGTCCTGCAAGTAGGCGTGCAAGCCGTCCGATGGCGGGCGTATCACCGGTGCCGTGGAACTGCTCGAGCAACCGGTCGCGTCCGCCGAGTTCCTGGTCATCGACACGGAGACGAATGGCCTCGCGGGTGACGCGTGCGAACTGACCGAGGTCGGGACGGTGCTCGTCGGTGGAGGGGAACTGCACGACACGTGGTCCTCGCTGGTTCGCACCAGCGCCCCGCTGCGAAGGGGGATCCAGCGTTTCACCGGCATCACCCAGGCGATGGTCGACGACGCACCGCCGCTGGAGCAGGTGCTGCCGGAGGTGGCCGGCCGGTTGGGGGGGCGGGTGATGGTCGCCCACAATGCGCCGTTCGACCGTAGGGTGCTGAGGGCTGCGTTCGAGCGGGTGGGACTCGAGTGGCCTTCGCCGCCGGTGCTCTGTACGGCCGCGATGGCTCGCTCGATGCTGCCGCTGCAGCGCGCCCGCGGGCTGACCGTGCTGGCCGATGCGCTTGGCATCGAGATCCGGCTGGCGCACCGCGCGCTGGCTGACGCCGAGACGTGCGCCCGTGTGTTGTGCGCCCTGTTCCCGCGGCTATGCGCGAACGCAACCACGATCGCCGAGGCCGTGGCGCTGCTGAGGCCGCGGCGGCCTCGGCGGGTGCGTCAGCGGCGCAGGGTGCCGTCGGTGCTGGAGCGCGCACAGGTCGACTTCGGCGAGCTGCCCAAGGATCCGGGCGTGTACCTGTTCCGCGACAAAGCCGGCAGGACGCTGTATGTCGGCAAGTCGGTCTCGATCCGCAGCCGCGCCCGGGCGCACTTCGCTCCCTCCGTGCAGCCCGCCGACTGGACGTCTCATGCAGCGATCGTCGACTACCGCGCGACCCGGTCCGAGCTCGGGGCGCTGGTGCTGGAGAACCGGCTGATCAAAGAGCTCCGGCCGCCGGGCAACATCCGCCTGGCGAGGCGAGACGACCGGCTCGTCTACATCCGCTGCCGGCTGGACATCGCCTTCCCGATCCTCGAGGTGTCGCCCGATCCGGCCGCCGGACACGGCGTTTCGATCGGGCCCTTGCGCGGGCGGCGGCTGGCGCTCGAGCTGATCGAGCAGCTCGACTCGCTGTTCGGTCTGCGTCATTGCGGGCGGCGGCTGCCGCGGCGCCAGCACCCCTCCGCCTACGGTCAGATGGGGCGTTGCCTGTCGCCGTGCCTGGGAGACCTCGACCCGAACCTCTACCGCCGGCGGCTCGACGCGGCGCTCGGGCTGTTCGTGCGCGGCCCGGCGGGTGGGGGTGCGGGGCGTCTGCTCGCGCACGTGGAGGCGGAGATGCGCGGCGCGGCGGCCGAGCAGCGCTTCGAACGCGCGATCTGGCTGCGACGGCGGGCCAGGCGGCTGCGCACGATCATGGGACGGCTGGAAGGAGTACTCGAGGCGACGCACGCGAGGCCGAGGCTGGTGCTCGCGCCGCACCCCACCGAGCCGACCTTCGACGCGTTTTGGCTCGTCGGCGGACGCCTGGTGGACTGGGGACCGCTGCCCGCGGAGCGCGAAGAGCTCGAGCAGCGGACGCAGACGGCGCT
>JAFAZB010000505.1 GCA_019240015.1 Solirubrobacterales bacterium | reverse complement strand
CGGCGCTGCGCGAGGCGGTGGTCGCGGCCGGGCGTGCGTGCGAGCGGTGGGGAGCGCTTGACTGAGCGCGGTCAGTGGCGGCGACCCCCTCCCCGGCGCCTGCGCACGATCCGGGACCGGCTGCGGCTCGTGTACGGGATGCCGCTGATGCGCCCCCACGGCCACCCGGTCGCCGAACTGATCCTGACCGTGCTCTCGCAGTCGACCAACGACCGCAACCGCGACGTGGCCTACCTGGCGCTGCGCGAACGGTTCCCAAGCTGGCTGGAGGTGCGCGATGCCCCGGTCGACGAGCTCGAGCAGGCGATCCGACCCGGCGGCATCTCGAAGGTCAAGTCCGCCCGGATCAAGCAGATCCTGCGCGCGCTCACCGACACGGCCCCTGGCGGCGAGCTGTCGCTGGACTGGCTGGCGGAGCGGTCCGTGCCCGAGGCGCAGCGCTACCTGGTGGCCCTCCCGGGGGTGGGGCGCAAGACCGCGGCTTGCGTGCTGCTGTTCGCGCTCGGGATGCGCGACGTGCCGGTCGACACCCATGTATCGCGAGTGGGGACGCGGCTGGGTCTGTTCAGACCCGGGGCGCCGTTCGAAGAGCTGCACGACACGCTGCTGGCGCTGACGCCGCCGGGGGAGGAGCTCGAGCTGCACCTCAACATGCTCCGCCACGGCCGCCGCACCTGTCACGCACGCCGGCCCGACTGCCCGGGCTGCGCGTTGACGCGGATGTGCCCGAAGGTCGGAGTGCGCTAGCGGCGTCCGGCCGCTCGCACCGGGCCGGGGCTCGACGAGGCCGCGGCCGCGGGCACATCCGTGCCCTGCGGCGGATGCAGATCTGCTATTCTGCCACTTAGATTTTCGCGAACGGATAGGAGCAGAACGCAGATGGGAAAAACGATCGGAATCGACCTCGGTACGACCAACTCGTGCATGGCTGTGCTCGAGGGTGGCGAGCCGACGGTGATCGAGAACGCGGAAGGCGGGCGCACGACGCCGTCCGTGGTCGCGTTCACGCAGTCCGGTGAGCGCCTGGTCGGCACGGTCGCCAAGCGCCAAGCGGTCACCAACCCCCAGAACACGGTCTTCTCGATCAAGCGCTTCATGGGCCGCAAGGAGGCCGAGGTGCGCGAGGAGGAGTCGATCGTCCCCTACAAGGTGGTCTCGGGCCCCGGCGGGGACGCGCGCGTCGAGGCCGGCGGCAAGCAGTTCTCGCCGCCCGAGATCAGCGCGATGATCCTTCAGAAGCTGAAGACCGACGCCGAGGCGTACCTCGGCGAGACAGTCGACAGCGCGGTGATCACGGTCCCGGCGTACTTCAACGACGACCAGCGCCAGGCGACCAAGGACGCGGGCAAGATCGCCGGCCTCGACGTCAAGCGGATCATCAACGAGCCGACCGCGGCGTCGTTGGCCTACGGGCTCGACAAGGAGTCAGACCAGACGATCCTCGTGTTCGACCTCGGCGGCGGTACGTTCGACGTCTCGGTGCTCGAGATCGGCGAGGGCGTGTTCGAGGTCAAGGCCACCGCGGGCGACAACCACCTCGGCGGCGACAACTTCGACAAGGCCGTGGTCGACTGGCTGGTGGCGGAGTTCAAGAAGTCACAGGGCATCGACCTGAGCGCCGATCCGATGGCGCTTCAGCGGCTCTACGAGGCGGCGGAGAAGGCCAAGATCGAGCTCTCCACCACGCAGGAGACGCAGATCAACCTGCCGTTCATCACCGCCGACTCGAGCGGCCCCAAGCACCTCGACACGCGGCTCACGCGCGCCAAGCTGAACGAGCTCACCGCCGCGCTGCTCGACCGCACCGTCGCCCCCGTGCGTCAGGCGCTGGCCGACGCCAAGGAGAAGGGCGCCGCGACGATCGACCACGTGGTGCTGGTCGGCGGCATGACCCGGATGCCCGCGGTGCAGGAGAAGGTCAAGGAGCTGACCGGCAAGGAGCCCCACCGGGGCGTCAACCCCGACGAGGTGGTCGCGGTCGGCGCCGCGATCCAGGCGGGCGTGCTCGCGGGTGACGTCAAGGACGTGCTGCTGCTCGACGTGACGCCGCTGACGCTCGGGATCGAGACCAAGGGTGGCGTGATGACTAAGCTGATCGAGCGCAACACCACGATCCCGACCCGCAAGTCGGAGATCTTCTCGACCGCCGAGGACAACCAGCCGAGCGTCGAGATCCACGTGCTCCAGGGCGAGCGCGAGATGGCGGCGTACAACAAGTCGCTGGGCAAGTTCCAGCTGACCGGGATCCCGCCCGCGCCGCGCGGCATCCCGCAGATTGAGGTCGCGTTCGACATCGACGCCAACGGGATCCTCAACGTGTCGGCCAAGGATCTCGGCACCGGCAAGGAGCAGAAGATCGAGATCAAGGCGGGCTCGGGGCTGTCCGAGGATGAGATCAAGCGGATGGTCTCCGACGCCGAGTCGCACGCCGACGAGGATCGCCGCCAGCGCGAGCTCGCGGAGGCCCGCAACAACGGCGAGAACGCGGCCTACCAGGCCGAGCGCCAGCTCAAGGACCTGGGCGAGACGGTCGACGCCTCCTCCAAGGAGGAGATCGAGACCGCGATCAAGGCCGTGCGCGAGTCGCTGACCAGCGAGGACGCGGGGACATCCGGGCCAAGACCGACGCGCTGC
>JAFAZB010000396.1 GCA_019240015.1 Solirubrobacterales bacterium | reverse complement strand
AGCGCGGTGGCGCAGATGACGATCCGGCGGCGGGGATGAAACCGCACCAGGCGTGCCAGCTCGAGCCCTTCCAGCTCGATTCCCGCGCGCTGGGCGAGCGCACCGATCCCGGGCAGGTCTCGGCTCCGGGCCAGCCGCAGACTGACACGCGGGCCGCCCGCAAGCCGGTAGGACTGGCCCAGCAGCGCCCCGGGAGTAGAGCTTGGAACCATAATGCTACAGCGTAGTAGCTTCGGCTCGGACGGTGTGAACGGGCGGTTGCGGGCTCCCTGTTCGGTCCGCCAACTGCAACAAAATGACGTCATGCCTGCCAATCCCGCGGGAGTGGTGTATGGAACGATCGCGGTGGGGGCACTACTCGCTGCCGAGAGCGCGCGAAGCGAGACCTACCAGGAAACGATCGCCGCGGTGGCGATCACCCTGATCCTCTACTGGCTGGCCCACTCCTACTCGGAGCTGACCGCGCGGCGGCTGGACCGAGGTGAGCGATTGACGGTGGCGGCGCTGACCGAGACGATGGTCGACGAGCTCGGGGTGCTGGCGGGCGCGGTGGTCCCGCTGCTGGCGGTGTTGGCGTGCTGGGTGGCGAGCGCGGGGCTCACGACCGCGGTCAGCGTCGCCGTCTGGACCTCTGCGGGGATGATCCTGGTGATCGAGCTGGTGATCGGGGTGCGCGCGGAGCTGGGGCCCCGCGACCTGGCTGCGCAAACGGCGCTCGGGACGCTGCTCGGCCTGCTAGTGCTCGCCCTGCGGCTGGTCTTACACTGACGCTCAGGCCCTTCCTCTGGCCCGCCGAATCTGCTCCAGCCGCTCGCGCAGCGCCGCCTCGGCGTCATCCGGCTGATAGAAGCTGGCCCCGATCGCCGAGTCGGGCATCAACTCCTGCGGCGAGAAGTGGTCCGGACGACGGTGCGGGTTCTCGTAGCTGCGGTCGCTGCGCGTCGAGGAGCGCAGGTGAGGCGGCGGCGGCTCGGCGCCGTGCTCGCGGATGTGCTCGCGGGCGGCGATCACAGCCCGCTTGACGGTGTCCGACTTCGTTGCCAGCGACAGGTAGATCGCCGCCTGGGCGAGCGCGAACTGGCACTCGGGCATCCCCACGTGCTCGACCGCGGCGGCCGCGGCGGTGGCGAGCGAGAGCGCCTGGGGATCGGCGTTGCCGATGTCCTCGGAAGCGAGCACCACCATCCGGCGCACGATGAAACGCGGGTCCTCCCCTCCCTCGAGCATCACCGCGAGGTAGTACAGCGAGGCGTCGGGGTCCGATCCCCGGGTGGCCTTGATCCAAGCGGAGATCGTGTCGTAGTGCCGGTCGGCCTGACGGTCGTAGAGCAGCGCGCGCCGCTGCAGCGCGTCCTCGGCGTGGGCCAGCGTGACCCGATCGTCCGGGCCGGCGGCCTCGCACGCCAGCTCCAGCGCGTTCAGCGCCGTGCGCGCGTCTCCCGCGGAGCGCTCGGCGAGGAAGTCGACGGCGGCCCAGTCGATCCGTCCTCTGCGGCCGCAGTGTCCGCGGCCGATGGCTCGCTCCAGCAGCACCCGGACCTGTGCTGGACGGAGCGACTCGAGCTCGTACACGTGTGCTCGTGAGAGCAGCGCCGAGTTGACCTCGAAGTACGGGTTCTCGGTGGTCGCGCCGATCAGCGTCACCAGCCCCTCCTCGACGGCCGGCAACAGCGCATCCTGCTGGGCCTTGTTGAAGCGGTGAATCTCGTCGAGGAAGAAGATCGTGCGCTGGCCGGAGGTCGCGATCCGCTCACGGGCCCGCTGGAGCACCGCGCGCACCTCGGCACGGCCGGCCTGGACCGCGCTCTCCTCCTCGAACGCGGCTCCCGAGGCGTCGGCGACGATCCGTGCGAGCGTCGTCTTGCCGCTCCCCGGCGGGCCGTGCAGGATCATCGAGTGCGCGCGCCCCTCCTCGATCGCGCGGCGCAGCGTGGAGCCGGATGCCAGCAGGCGCTCCTGCCCCACGAACTCGCCGAGCTTGGTCGGGCGCAGCCGCGTCGCGAGCGGCGCCTGCTCGGGCAACATCGTGCTGCGGCCGCGCGGGGCGGATGGCTCGTCACCGCCGAACAGGCGCTCCATGGCTGAAGTATGGGGGGTCGGCGAAATCTCCTCAGCGGCCCACGAACGCCAGCGCGGCGTCGTGGAGCAAGCCGTTGGTGGCCAGCGCGTCTGGACCGGAGGCCGTGGCCTGGCCGCCGAAATCGGTGAACCTCCCGCCGGCCTCCTCGACGATCACCTGCGGCGCGGCCAGATCCCACAGCTCGACGACGGGATCGAGGCCGATCTCGACGGCCCCTTCG
>JAFAZB010000354.1 GCA_019240015.1 Solirubrobacterales bacterium | reverse complement strand
CGTGCACGGCGACGAGGATGGCGGGCGGCGCCCCAACCTCGAAAGGCGCGCGGAACTTGCCCGTAACCCCTCGCCACAGGAAAGCGGCCGTTGTTGTGCGGGGCCGACGCTCGACTGCGAACGGATCGTCCATGACTACGGAAGTATCGCCTGTGCGCGCACGAACCGCCGCCGGTGATCGGATCAGGGCGGATTGACATGAGGGTCTTCTCATCGCTCTCCGCGGTCACCCCCGGGTTCACATCTGGTTAACCCCCTTTCACCTCACCGGTTGTTTTCTGGAGCGAGCTGTCCCTGACTCTGGAAAGGACCGACTGTTGCCCAACTCATCTACGTCGACCGCGAGCCTCGCGGCCGCTGCGGTGATCGCTGCCGCCATGCTGACCGGCTGCGGCTCGAGCAGCAAGTCCAGCAGCGCTGCCAGCTCGTCCAGCTCGTCCAGCACGCCCAGCTCGTCCAGCACTGCCAGCTCGCCCACCGGCAGCGCTTCGGGCTTCACGAGTACGGCCCTGGCCTCAGGCACCCCGATCAGGATCCATACCCCCAGCGGGGAGACGTCGGCCAGCCAGCCCGACGACATCACCGGCCTGGGCGGCAAGATCTTCGTCGGCTTCCAGAACTCGGTCGGCACCATGGGCGAGCCGGTGCCATCGGGCAGCGCAGGCGCCGGCAACCGCGATTCGACGGTCGTCGAGTTCTCGACCTCTGGTTCGGCGACCGCGCAATGGAACGTCGCCGGGCACCTCGACGGCCTCACCGGAGATCCGGCGACTGGCAAGGTGATCGTGACCACCAATGAGGACGGAAACGCCCATCTGTTCCTGATCGACCCATCGAGCCCGCAGGCGGTCGAGTACCACGTGCCGAAGCTTCCCCACGGTGGTGGACTCGACGCGATCAGCATCTGGCAGGGGACGATCCTGATCTCCGCCTCGGCGCCCAGCGGCACAGCTGGGCCTGCCGTCTACGCGGTGAGCTTGAACTCGAGCAACAACACGGCCAGCGTCCGCCCCCTGTTCGCGGACAACGCGACCGCGGCGGCCGCCAGCGGCAAGACGCATCTGGCGCTGACCGACCCCGACTCCAATGCGGTCGTGCCGGCGTCCGCGCCGCGCTTCGGCGGGCAGTTCGAGCTGACAAGCCAGGGGGATCTCCTGCAGATCTTCGTCGCCGACACGAGCGGCAGGCGGCTGTCGGAGCTCAAGCTGTCTCAGTCCGTCGACGACAGCGTATGGCCCACGTCTGCGACGGGCACGCTCTATGTCACCGACAGCGCCAACGACGTGATCTGGAAGGTGACCGGGCCGTTTCAACCGGGCACCGAGATCGCCAGCGTGACGCCATGCAATGCCAACGCCGCACCGACGACTTGTCCCGCCCCGCCGAAGTGGCAGCCCAACTACCTGGGCAAGGTCGACATGTCCACAGGGACCGTCGCCACGATCCCAGTCCACGGGATCACGATCCAGCCCAAGGGGTTGTTGTTCGTGCCCTGACCTGACCGGCGGCCGGTCGCCGAGAGGGTCACACTGCAGCCAGGTGTTGGCTGAGCTGCCCCGCGACGTCGCTGAGGATCTACTTGCGCGGCTGGACCGCGCGGTTCCGGGCCGGATCCAGGGCTTCTACGTCGTCGGCTCGGCGAGCATGGGAGCCTTTCGGGCCGGCCGAAGCGACGTCGACTTCGTGGCGATCGTCGACGGCGAGCTCCGCCCCGCCGAGCTGCGCAGGCTCCGGGCCTTGCATGTCGGCCGCTGGATCTCATCGCTGATCCACGACACGGCCTTGCGCGGGCGATGGCCACTGATCTGCAACGGCGTCTACATCACGGCGGGTGACCTGTCGCGCTCGCCGCTCGAGGTCACGCCCCTCGCCGGCCACGTCGCCGGGCGATTCCGGGCCGCGTCGCGGGATGGGTTCGACGTGAACCCGGTGACGTGGTACGTGATCGCCCACCACGGGGTCGCGCTCCGCGGCCCCGATCGCGACCGCTTGCCGGTACGGACCGACGAAGCCGAGCTGCGCGAGTGGGTGCTCGCCAACCTCAACGGCTACTGGCGGCGCTGGTCGGCTCGCGTAGGTCCCGTCGGCCTGAGCGTCAGGGGCGGCCCGCCGCGGCGCCTGGCGGCGTCGGGCGTGCTCGGGGCGCCGC
>JAFAZB010000154.1 GCA_019240015.1 Solirubrobacterales bacterium | reverse complement strand
CTGGTGGCCGAAATGGACGCCGGCCTCCAGCAGCTCCTTGATTCCGATTTGAGCCACTGCTGCTACTCCCTTGTTGCTTGCTCGGTGAGGCCCGCTCGGCGGTGGTCGCGAACCCCGGCGGTGTCCGGGGCAGGGCGCGATCCGCGCGAGCAGGGTTGTGCATGGACCCTGGCAAGTCTACGCAAGTATTGGCCGCCCCATACGTTTTCAGCTTGTGCGGGCGTCGCCTTTCACCGGCGGCCACTCGCGGCGCGGGCCGAACCTCCCTTCCCCTACCTCCGGTGGCTCGGTTCGCGGCCTTCTCGGCGGGGCGGCTTGGACGGGCCGCCCCGCCGTCTCATGTCAGCCGCCCTCGGCCGCCAGCGCGAGCGCGTCCCGGAGGTCCTGGGGCAGCGGCGAGTGAACGTCGACCGGGCGGCCGGTCACCGGATGCGCGAACGCCAACCGCGCGGCATGCAGGAACTGACGCTCGAGCCCGTAGCGCCCAGGCGCTCCGTACTGGCGGTCGCCGCACACTGGATGGCCGATCGATGCCAGGTGGACCCTGATCTGGTGCGTCCGCCCCGTGTCGAGCGCCACGCGCAGCAGCGCGGCGCCGGGCAGCAGCCGCTCGAGCTCGAAGTGGGTGCGGGCCTCGCGGGGAGCCTCGCCGTCGATCGACATCAGTACCCGGTCGCGCCGGTGCCGGCCGATCGGGGCGTCGATCGTCCCCGTCCGTGCCGGCGGATGACCCACGACCAAGGTCAGGTACTCGCGCCGCATGCGCCGCGCCGACAGCAGCGCCTTCAGCGCCCGGTGGACCGCGTCGCTCTTGGCGACCACCAGCAGCCCCGACGTGTCCCGGTCGAGGCGGTGCACGATCCCCGCCCGCCAAGGCTCGTAGCCGCCGGCGCTCCGCCCGGCCAGCGCCTGGGCCAGCGTGCCGCTCCGATGCCCGCGCGCGGGATGCACCACGACCCCCGCCGGCTTGTCCACGACCAGCAGATGCTGGTCCTCGTAGGGGACCGCAAACGGGGCGTCTACCGCGTCCGGAGCGGGCGAGGGCGGCGGGGCGTGGACCGCGATCAGCTCGCCCGCTGATACCACGTGGCGCTTCGCGCGGGGACGGCCGTCGACCAGCACCCTCCCCGCCTCGATCAGCGCCTGGGCCCGGGCGCGCGACCCGAGCGAATCAGCCAGGAACCGGTCCAGCCGGGTTCCGGCCGCGTCGTGTGGAACGGTCAGCTCGAGGCACTCAGTGCCCATCGCTGCGTCTGCCTTCGAGGACGTAGAGCAACGCCAGCACCCCGAATGTGATCGACATGTCGGCGACGTTGAAGGCGGGCCACAGCGGCAGCTTGATGAAGTCGGTGACGGCGCCGTGCGCCAGCCGGTCGATCAGGTTTCCGATCGCGCCGCCGATCAGCATCCCGGTCGGAAGCCACAGCAATGGGCACGCCGGGCGCAGCGCGAAGTAGGCGCTCAGCAGCGCGAGCGCGAGCAGCGTGAACAAGAGCACCAGCGTGCCGCCGCCCGAGAACAGGCTGAACGCGACGCCGGTGTTGCGGACGTGGACCAGCGTGATCCCGGGCAGGAACTTCTTCTCCTCGCCCGGCGCGATGCCGGCCGCGAGCGTGTGCTTGGTCAGCTGATCGGCGGCCAGCACCACCGCCAGCACCGCGCCGGCGCGGAGGAACGCGCGCGGGCGCTCGCGCGGCGAGCCGCTCGCCTGCTCCTCCGCTGCCATCGGGGTCTGCTCGCGGTCAGCCCGCGATCGCATTGACCACGATCGTCCTGACGAAGTACAGGACGATGATGGCGATCATCGGGGTGAAGTCGATCATCCCGACCGGCGGGATGAAGCGCCGGAAGATCCGCAGGTAGGGCTCGCACACGTCGCGCAGGAAGTTGAGGATCGCGTCAGACCAGCGCGAGTACGGCGGCCGTACGCCGAACGAGAACATCAGGTTGAGCAGGATGTAGACGAAGATCAGGACGATGTAGACGAGGAACACCTTGTCGACATAGTTCGCGACATCGACTCGGCTGATCGCGGCCGCGGTCACGCCCGTGCCCCGCAGACGGCGTCGATCGCGGCTTGGAACGCGCTGCGCACGCCCCCGCGCTCGAGCGCCGCTAGGCCCCGGGCGGTGGTGCCGCCGGGGGAGGTCACCTCGCGCCGTACCGCGAGCGTGTCGTAGTCGCGCGCGGTCAGCAGCGCCGCGGTTCCGGCCATCGTCTCGACCACCAACTGGGCCGCCAGCCGGGGCTTCAGCCCGTAGCGGACGGCCGCATCCACCTGGGCCTCGGTCAGCAGCGCCTGGTAGGCGGGGCCGACCCCCATCACCGCGCTCGCCGCCTCGATCAGCGGCTCATCGATTCGCACCACGGTGCCGAGGCGCCCGAACAGCGCGAGCACCTCGGCCTCGAGCCCGGCCTCGACGTCGGCCGCGGGCGAGTAGCACACCACGCCCCGCCTGACCGCGACCGCCGTGTTCGGCATCAGCCTGAACACCGGCACGCCGGGATAGCCGCGCTGAAGCTCGTGGATCGAGATGCCTCCGAGGACCGAGACGACCGCCTTGACCTTCCCGGTCAGCTCTCCGGCGACGGATTCGAACTGGCGCGGCTTGTGGCACAGGACCACCAGGTCGGCGGCCTGGGCGACCGCCGCGTTCGACTCCATCGCTTCGCCTCCCAGCTCCCGCGCCAGCTCCCGCGCGCGGCCAGAGCCGCCATCGGAGCACAGCACGGGATCTTCCCACCCCCGGGCCAGCGCACCGGCCATGTTGCCAGCTCCGATCAGGCCGACTCGCATGGTTGAAATCTACCGGGGCGGTGAACTGTCGCTACGGCCGTCGGCCGGAGCGCGGCGATCAGCGCCACGCCGTCCGCCGGGGCGCGGCGGTCAGCTCTGGTTGAAGAACCCCTTCTCCACCAGCCGTGCCCGCTCCTCCGCCGAGACCTCGACGTTGCGTGGAGTGAGCAGGAACACCTTGTCGGCG
>JAFAZB010000119.1 GCA_019240015.1 Solirubrobacterales bacterium | reverse complement strand
GGGGCCTGGGGATCACCCGGAAGCTCGCGGAGCAGCTGTTCGCCGACGGCGCCGACGTGATCACGCTCGGCAACCACACCTATCGCCACCGCGAGGTCTACCCCTACCTCGACGAGGAGCCGCGGATCATCAGGCCCGCCAACTTCCTGCGCAGCCAGCCCGGGCACGGCTCGTGCGTGGTGACCAGCGACGGCGTTCGGTTGGGCGTCGTGTCGCTATCGGGCAACCTGTTCATGGATCCGAACCGCCCCGCGTTTGCGGAGGCCGATGCGGCTCTCAGCGGGCTGCGCGGCGAGGTCGATCACCTGCTCGTCGACATGCACGCCGAGGCCACCAGCGAGAAGGTCGGGATGGGCTGGCACCTGGACGGGCGCGTGACCGCGGTCGTCGGGACCCACACGCACGTGCCGACCGCCGACGCCCGGGTGCTCCCCGGTGGCACCGCCTACATCACCGACGTGGGGATGACGGGGCCGCGCGGTGGCGTGATCGGAGTCAAGCGCGAGCTGGCGGTGGAGGCGATGGCCACGCGGATGCCGGTCAAGTTCGAGACCTCAACCGAGGACCCGTGGCTCAACGGGGTCCTGATCCGGGCCAGCGAGCCGATGCGGGCCGACGCGATCGAGCAAGTGCTGGAGCCGGCGCCCGGGGTCAGCTAGTCCGTCCCGCCAAGCCTCGCCCTCGCCGGCGGCTGGATGACTGGCGAGCAGCACCGTGATCACCAGCGGGAAGAACCAGACGATGTAGGGATACAGCCAGTAGTCGACCCCCAGCTGGAGGGCGATCAGCACCGCCGCCGCCAGCGCGGCCACCTCCACGAGCCCTCTCCGGCGTCCGGGGACGAATGCCACCGCCAGCGCCAGCGCGGCCGCGGCCCCCTGAACGAGGTGTTGCTCGGCGCCGAGCCCTCCCCAGAGGCCCCAGATCGAGAACGGAGTGGATCGCTGGGCCTGGTAGGCGATCGAGTCGTGCCAGAACGCGTGCAGATCGTGACTCAGCAGGACGGGCAGCATCACGAGCACGATCGTGACGGCGAAACTCAGGGCGTAGGCCGCCAGTGAGCGCCTGCGCGGCCATCCCGCGCCGCCCCCTCCCGAGTCCCCCACTCCCCGCGCGAGCAGCGGCGCGAGCGCCAGCGGCGCAAACTTGGTCAGCCCGGCCAGCGCGGCGGCGATCCCTCGTGCTGGAGCCCAGGAGACCACCAACAGCGACAGCACGATCAACATCGCAACCAGTGCATCGTTGGTGTTGGAGCTGAGTGTGAACAGCGTGAACGGATACGCCACCCAGGCGTACACGAGCATGATCCCCAGCGTTGGCCCGCGGATCCTTCGCCCGAGCACGAACAGCCCCAGCAGCGTCAACAGATCGAAAGCGATCGCCGCCGCGTGGGCGGCCGGCAGCTGGTCCCAGCTGCCACTCCAGCCGAACAGCGCGCGGAACGGGATGTAGGCGTAGTAGGCCACGGGGCCGTACGTGTCGCCATACGCGTTGTCATGCGGCCAGCCGCCGTACAGCGGCTTGCCATGCAGCACCTTGTCGGCTCCCACGACGCCGGCGTAGCCGACGTCGATCACATTCGAGTTGATCAGGTTGAGCCCGACCCGGAACCCGAACAGGAACACCGCGGCGACCGCGATCCAGGACGCTGGAACGACCAGCCGCAGGGGACTGCGCGGCACTCCCTTGCCGAATGCCAGCAGCACCATTCGCACCAGCAGGTAGATCAGGAACGGATACACCAGCGGCACCGACAGCCCGATCTGACCGTGGTTGAAGAACGCCAGCGAAATCGAGAACCCGAGCAGCATCGCGAGGTCGAGGTGGAATAGCGACCAGGCCCATCTGGATGCGCCGGCGCTGCGCTCGCGCCGACGGCGCCAGGGTGCGAACGGCGCTACGAACAGCACGCACATCGGGATCCACACGTACAGCGCGTTTACGCGGCGGCCGAACGCCCCGGCGTACCCGCGAGCCATCGTCCAGGCAACCTGAAAGCCGGTCCAGGCCTGGGTGACCCGGCCGGTCGCGTCGTCGACGTAGGCCTGTGCGATCTCGACCGACCCTGGCGCCGTCGTGAACCAGCTCACCTGCCACTGCCCCGGGCCCTTGGTGTACTCGGCCGGATAGGAGTTGCGGTGGCGGCGCACCACCGCTCGGATCTGCGAGACGCCGAACGCGATCCGCTGCACCTGGGCCGCTGTCAGCCGGTACCCGCGGGGCGCCACGTTCGGCGAGCTCACCAGCACCGGCACGTTGGGATCGGTCCTGGCGGGCGAGACGAACCCGGATGCCGCGCTCGCGGGCGCACTTCCCAGCACAAACAGGGAGGCTGCGAGGACCGCTACGAGAAGAGGCTTACGGCCGCTTAGGCGCGGAAGCTCCAAAGCTTTTGCCCGAGGAACGACAGCGGCGTGCCGGCGGCGATCGCGATCGCCTGCGCCACCACCTTCGCCAGCCCGGCGCCGTCGACCAGCGACACCAGCACCACGTAGGTGAAGCCGAACGTCACGAGTGAGACCAGGAAGAAGCGCATCCCCTGGTGCATCGGATGCTCTCGCCTGGCGCCGAACGTCCAATGGCGGTTCAGCCAGAAGTTGTTGGTCACCGAGATCAGGAATGCGATCACCGCTGCGAAGCGGTAGTCGACCGCGAGCGCGTGAACGCACAGCGCGAACACCACCAGGTTCACCACGTAGCCGCTTGCCCCGACGGCGGCAAACCTGATCAGCTGCAGCCAGTTGTGGGGGCGGCGGACGCCGTGGCGAATCCTGGCCCGGTACGGAAGTGCAACCGCGGGGGTCAGCTCTTCGGGCATTGCGGGAATGTATCGGCGCTGTGTCGAATCTCCGTAAGAGCGATGCCCAACTAATCAGCTCCTAATCAGGATTGTTGTCGGGTTGCAGGCCGAAATGCTCCCGGACCATCGGCGCAACGTCGCGCAGCGACCACTGGGCGCGTGCCGTCCGGGAGGCGGGGCCGGTGCCACACCAGAGTAACGCGCCGAGCGAATCGGACCGATGCAGCGACCCGTGGCTGCCGCCGCCGAGGTGATCGGCACCGCCCCAGTCGACGAACTCGTAGCCCGGCGCCGCCGAGAGGAGCACATCGCCTGCGGTTGGACACCGCAGCGCGGACCAGATCCGCGCCAGCGCATCGGGGTACTCGGTACTGAGGAAACGGCCCTCCTGGACCTCGGCCCGTAGCGTCCCGAGCTCTCCCTCGACGCTCCAGCGCCCGCCGCGAAGGTCCATGAGCTCTCCGCCTGGCGCAAACCGCAGCTCTCCGCGGCGACTTCGTACGACCGCCTCAGCAGACCCTCCGTCCGCGAGCGAGAGCATCAGGTCGACCCCGTCGAGCTCGCCCAGCGTCTGGAGTGCTCGCTCCGCCACGCGCCCCGCCCGCTCGGCGTCGAGCGCGTAGACCATCGCCGAGCGCTGCG
>JAFAZB010000021.1 GCA_019240015.1 Solirubrobacterales bacterium | reverse complement strand
CTCGGGCTCGGGTTGGTCACGCTCTACCTGAGCGTGATCGTGCTGATCCCGCTGGCGGCGGTGGCGGTCAAGGCAGTGTCGTCCGGCGCCAGCACGTTCTGGAGTTCAATCGACAACACACTCGCCCTGCGCGCGCTCGCGATCACGGTCGGCGCTTCGCTGATCGTGGCCGCGATCGGGGCGGTGATGGGAACGCTCGTGGCGTGGGTGCTGGTCCGAGACACGTTTCCGGGGAAGCGCTTCGTCAACGCGCTGATCGACCTCCCGTTCGCGCTCCCGACGATCGTCGCCGCCCTGACCCTGATCGCGCTCTACGGCCCTGACAGCCCGATCGGCGTGCATCTCGCCTACACGCGCGGGGCGCGCCCGGCGGCCCGCGCCTGCCGGCCTGGGCTTGGGGCTAGCCACGCTCTACCTGAGCGTGATCGTGCTGATCCCGCTGGCGGCGGTGGTCGTCAAGGCCGTCTCGTCGGGCACCGGGACGCTGTGGAGCTCGATCGACAACACGCTCGCGCTCCGGGCGCTGGCGATCACGGTGGTGGCGTCGCTGATCGTGGCCGCGATCGGAGCCGTGGCCGGGACGCTGGTCGCGTGGGTGCTGGTCCGCGACTCGTTCCCCGGCAAGCGGATCGTGAACGCGCTGATCGACTTGCCGTTCGCGCTGCCGACGATCGTCGCCGGGCTGACCCTGATCGCGCTCTACGGCCCCGGCAGCCCGGTCGGCGTGCACCTCGCCTACACCCGCGCCGCGGTGGTGCTCGCGCTGCTGTTCGTGACGCTCCCGTTCGTGGTCCGCTCGGTGCAGCCGGTGCTGATCGAGCTCGACCGCGAGGTCGAGCAGGCCGCGGCCTCGCTGGGCGCCTCGAACGCGACCACCTTTCGCCGCATCATCCTCCCAGCGCTGCGCCCCGCGATTTTCTCCGGCGCGGCACTGGCGTTTGCCCGCTCGATCGGGGAGTTCGGCTCGCTGGCGCTGATCGCGGGCAAGGTGCAGATCGCCTCGCTCGTGATCTACGCGGATATCGAGTCGGGCTCCGAGCAGTCCGCGGCGGCGCTGTCGGTGGTGTTGATGGCGGTCGCGCTGCTGGTGCTGCTGATCCTGCGCCGGATCGGGCTGCGCGGTGGTCGTTAGCCGCCGCACCACGCTGTCGCTGCGGGGGCTGGCGCTGGGGTACCTGACGCTGCTGCTGCTGGCGCCGCTGGTGATCGTTTTCTGGCGCACGTTCGAGCACGGGGTCGGGACCGCCTGGTCGTTCATGACCACGCCCGCGGCGATCAGCGCGCTGTGGCTGTCGGTGCTGATCGCGCTGATCGCGGTGCCGCTGAACACGATCTTCGGCGTGGGCTGCGCGCTGGTGCTGGTCCGCGGCAAGGCGCGGGGACGGGCGCTGCTCGATGCGCTGATCGACCTGCCGTTCGTCGTCTCGCCGGTGATCGTGGGGCTCGCGCTGGTGCTCGTCTACGGGCAAGGCGGGTGGCTCGGTTCTGACCAAGTGATCTACGCGGTCCCCGGGATGGTGATCGCGACCGTGTTCGTGTCGCTGCCGTTCGTGGTGCGGGAGGTCGCGCCGGTGCTCTCAGAGCTCGGCGATCAGCAGGAGCAGGCCGCGGCGACGCTGGGCGCGTCCTCGTGGCAGACCTTCTGGCGGGTCACGCTGCCTTCGATCCGCTGGGGCGTCGGCTACGGCGTGGTGCTGACCACGGCCCGGGCGCTCGGCGAGATCGGCGCGGTGCTGGTGGTCTCCTCGAACGTCGCCGGCTCCACCCTGACCCTGCCGCTGCTGGTCTTCCAGCGCGACTCCCAGGTCGGCGGCCAGGTGACCACCAGCGTCTACGCGGCGGCGACCGAGCTCGCCGTGCTGTCGGTGGCGGTGCTGCTGGTGATGACGGTGCTCGGATCGAGGAGGGTGCAAGCGCGGTGAGAATCGAGACCGAAGCCGTGTCGAAGCGGTTCGGCGACTTCAGCGCCTTGGACGACGTCACGCTCGAGGTGCCCGAGGGCTCGCTGACCGCGCTGCTCGGCCCGAGCGGCTCGGGCAAGTCGACGCTGCTGCGGGTGATCGCCGGGCTCGAGACGCCCGACCAAGGCGTGGTCAGGATCGCCGGCCAGGACGTCACCGCGGCGCGCCCGCAGGACCGGGGGATCGGGTTCGTGTTCCAGCATTACGCGGCGTTCGCGCACATGACCGTATTCGACAACGTCGCCTTCGGGCTGCGGATCCGCAAGCGCGAGCGGGCCGAGATCGGCGCGCGCGTGCAGGAGCTGCTGGCGCTGGTGGGGCTGACCAAGTGGGGGGAGCAGCGCCCGCATCAGCTGTCCGGGGGCCAGCGCCAGCGGATGGCGCTCGCCCGCGCGCTCGCGGTGGAGCCGCGCGTGCTGCTGCTCGACGAGCCGTTTGGCGCGCTCGACGCGAACGTCCGCGCCGAGCTGCGGGTGTGGCTGCGCCGCCTACACGACGAGCAGGGCGTGACGACCGTGCTGGTGACTCACGACCAGGAGGAGGCGATGGAGGTCTCCGACCGGATCGCGGTGATGAACGAGGGGCGCATCGAGCAGGTCGGGAGCCCGCTCGAGGTCTATGACCAGCCCGCGAGCACGTTCGTGATGGCCTTCCTCGGACCGACCAGCCGGCTCGCGGGTCGCCTCGTGCGCCCCCACGACGTGACGCTCTCGCTGAGCGAGGATCGCGACGCGCTCCAGGCGATCGTGCGGCGCGTCGTCCATCTCGGCTTCGAAGTGCGGATCGAGCTCGAGCTGCCCGACGGGGCCCAGGCCCGCGCTCAGCTGACGCGCTCCCAGACGCAGGAGCTCGAGCTCGCGGCCGGCGACCTCGTCTACGTGCACCCGCCGAGCAGCGGCGCGCGCCTGGAGGCCAGCTCCGCGCCCAGCGGCTAGCGCCCCGCGATCTACGCCGGAGTGCAGAACTCCTCGGTCGCGATCGCGCGCTTCAGGACCTGCTCGCCGGCCCCGGTCAGGCTGCTCGCCTGACTCGGATCGATCCCCGTATGGCCGAACTCGGCTCCGTTGAGCAGTGCCTGCATCCGGCTCGCGATCGCGTCGCGCTGATTGCCCACCGAGCTGAGCTGAGCGTTGCACTGGCCGTAAGTGGCATCACCAGGGTCGCCGGCGGCCAGCGCACCAGTCGAGGCCATCAGGGTCTCGATCCCTAACTGACCCACGGGAGCCTCGAGCTGCTTGTAGACGCGCTCCATCGCCAGCGCCTGCGGACTGCGCAGGTCCGGCGAGGCGACCCCCGGCGCCAGCACCTCTGAGAGCACCCGACCCTGGGGTACGTAGTCGTCGCGGAGCCCCAGCAGCGCCATCAGCGTCGGGCGATCGTCGGCGTGATCCGACCACACGGCCCCGGTTTCGCCGAGGTTGCTCACGCCTGGCCCGACCAGGCCCAGCCAGGTTCGGTTGATCTCCGGGTAGACGTCGCCGTGGTTGTAGGCGTCGCCTGGGAACTGCGCCACGCATCCGGGCTGCACCGCGCCCGAGGGACAGCTGCTGCTGCTCGCGTCGAGGTAGTAGTTCGGATCCGCGAACATCACGAACGACGGGGTGCGGCGAGGATCGCCGGTCACCATGTGCAGCAGCCGCAGCTCGGTGGAGCCGGCCAGGTAGCGCATCAGCGACACGTTGCGCGCGATCAGCGGGTTCCACGCGGTCAGGTTGGCGCTGTCACGCTCCAGCTGACGGGTGAGCTGACTGTCGGGCGCGGGGTTGCCGTCGATGTAGAACGCCGGCGCCGAGTCGTCGTGGACCGCGAACGGCGTGGAGTTGCCCTGCTCCGCCTTCAGCAGCGGCGCCAGGTCGGCGTCGATCTCGCCGATCTTCGCGGGGTCGTAGCTGCAGGCCACGCTGACCCCGTCGCAACCGGGGTTGGTGGGCTTGGCGCCGACGAAGTGGTCGCCCTCGTCGGCCGTGAACAGGAACAGCGTGTTGCGCTTGGTGATGCCGTCGCGCGCGAGCCGCGCGAAGAACGCC
>JAFAZB010000515.1 GCA_019240015.1 Solirubrobacterales bacterium | reverse complement strand
GCTGGGAGCCAGGATCGTGGCCGACCTGCTGGCGCCCGAGCAGGTGGAGTGGATCCGCGCCCAATGCGAGCGTCCGGACGGGCGGGGCGAGCCGCGCGGCCTGCGCGAGGTGTCCGATGGCGCCGCACTGCTGGCGCTCGCGGATGCGTGGGACGTGCTGACCGCGGGCGGGCCGACCGGGGCGGTTCACCGGCCCCACCGGGCGCTCGCGGAGTGCGCGTCGCTCGGCGGCTCGCGGTTCACGCAGGGAGCGATCTCGGCGCTGCTGCGACTGGACGCCGACGGTGAGCTGGCCGGGTCCCCGGCACCGGTCGAGGCGCTCGCGGCGGGCTAGCTCCGCGACCTGAAGCTCCCGACCGCGGCCGGCGGGCGCCGCGGTCCTGGAGCCCTCGTCCAGCGTAGGCTGGTGCGATGCGGTTCGTGATCGTTGGCGCCGGCGCCGTGGGCGGCGTCGTCGGCGCGCGCCTTTATCAAGCCGGCTTCGGGGTCACGCTGATCGCCCGGGGGGCACACTTGGAGGCGATCGAGCGGGGCGGCCTGCGGCTCGAGACCCCAGCTGAGCGCGTCGTGTTGAGGATCCCCGTGACCGGCTCCGCCGGCGCCATCGAGTGGCGCGAGGACCACGCTGCGCTGGTGTTCACCAAGAGCCAGGACACGCTCACCGCGCTGCTCGAGCTGCGGGCCGCAGCGCCCCCGGACGTCCCCGTGGTGTGCGTCCAGAACGGGGTCGAGAACGAGCGGTTGGCGTTGCGGTTGTTCGCCGAGGTGTATGGAGCCGTGGTGATGACTCCGGTCGCGCATCTCGAGCCGGGAGTGGTGCAGGCGTACGGGACCTCGCTGACGGGATACATCGACATCGGGCGCTATCCGAGCGGCGTCGACGGGGTCTGCGAGCAGGTCAGCGCCGCGCTCCGCGGCTCGGGCTTCGGGTCAGCGGCCCGTCCGGACATCATGCGCCTGAAGTACGCCAAGCTGCTCACCAACCTGGGCAACGCGGTCGACGCCTTGTGCAAGCCTGGGCCTGACAGCGAACGGCTGATCGAACTGGCCCGGGCGGAGGGCCGCGCGGCCCTCCGCGCGAGCGCGATCGACTACGCCGCGCCCGAGGTGGATGACGTGGGAGCCCGCTGGAAGCGGATGGGGGTGCGCCCGATCGGCGATCGGTCCCGGCCCGGGTCATCGACGTGGCAGAGCATCGCGCGGGGGGCCCGCGCGGTCGAGACCGATTACCTCAACGGCGAGGTGGTGCTGCTCGGCCGCACGAACGGCGTTCCTACGCCAGTGAACGAGCTGCTGTGCAGGCTCGCCAGCCGCCACGCCGCTCAGGGGATGGGACCCGGCACGCTGGCTTCACAACAGGTGCTGGCGGAGCTGCGATGACGATCGCGACCGAAGCGCGGGAGGTCGCCAGCCGCGCCGAGCGGGAGCTCGAGGCGCTGGTCGGGATCTCATCGCCTTCGGGAGACCTCGATGGCGCCGAGCAGGCGATCGCGCTGTGCGCGGGGCTGCTTCCAGACGGGGCCGAGGTCGAGCGGGTCCCGTGCTCCACGCCGGGCAGCGCACCCGACTTGCTGGCCCGCATACCGGGGAGCGGCGCTCGCAAGGCGCTGCTGCTCGGGCACATCGACACGGTGATCGGCCACGCGGCCCATGGTCCGCTGCGCAGCGACGAGCAGCGGCTATTTGGACCGGGCGCGGCCGACATGAAGGGCGGCGTGGTGCTCGCGCTCGGCGTGGCGAGGGTGTTGGCGGCCCACCCCGAGCGGTTTGCGGAGCTGGCGGTGCTGCTGGTCACCGACGAGGAGTGGCGTGTGGCCGAGTTTGCGCACGCCGAGCGGCTGGCCGACTACGACGCCTGCCTGTGCTTCGAGGCGGGGGAGCGGACCGCCCGCGGGGAGGAGGGGGTGGTCGTTCGCCGCAAGGCCGCCGGCACGCTGAAGGTGGTCGCCAACGGACGAGCTGCGCATTCGGGCAGCGCCCCCGACCAGGGCCGTAACGCGCTGCTGGCGCTGGCGGAGACCGCGAGAACCGTGGCCGCGCGCCACGATCCAAGCGGCCCCGAGCGGCTCAGCGCCGTGCCCACCGTGATCCGCTGCGGGGAGGCGTTCAACGTCGTGCCCGCCACCGGCGAGTTGATCTTCGACCTGCGCGCCGACCGCGTCGAAGCGTTCGAGCCGGTGCTCGGCGCGGTGGCGAGCGAACTGGGCGGCGCCACGCTGGAGGCGCGGATGGAGCGCTTGTGGCCGGGGATGGACTCCCGGGCCGCCACCGCCGGGCTGTTGGCGCGAGCGTGTGAGCGCCTCGGACGCGCGATCGTGGGCGTCGCGCGTGGTGGTGCCAGCGACGCGAGCCACTTCGCGCCGTGGATTCCACTGACTGTCGATGGCCTCGGCCCCCGGGGCGGAGGAGCTCACACGCCAGAGGAGTTCGTGTGGAGAGAGTCGCTGCACGAGCGGGCTGAGGTGGCGCTGGCTGTGACCAGCGAGGCGCTCGCTTGACACTGAGCGCACGGTTCGGGACCGCGGGCATTCGATCGCGCTACGGCGCCGGCTTCGTGCTGGGCGCAGCGATCGTCATCAGGTGCGTGCTGTCGGCGCACATGATCGACCGTCCCGGTCTGAACGCCGACGAGACGATGTTCGTCAACGCCGCGACGCTCAGGATTCCAGGTTGGTGGATCGGCCATCAGGTCCTCGGAATCCCGCTGAACATCTGGGCTTACGTCGGAGCGCTGAAGTCATGGTTGTACGCCCCGATCTTCTCGCTGTTCGGCACCTCGGCGGCAACGGTGCGTATCCCGATGGTATTGGTGGCATCCGGGTCTCTGTTGCTGCTGTATTCGGCGGTCCGTGACCTGGTCAACCGCCCCGTCGCGCTGCTCGCGGTGGTGCTGCTGGCCTTCGACCAGAGCGTGTTCTGGTACACCCGCAACGACGTCGGTCCTTCGGCGCTGGAGTTCGCGCTGAAGTGCGCGGCGCTCTATTGCCTGGCCCGCTTTTGCGCAGACCGCAGAGAGCGGTGGGTCGTGCTGGCGCTGGTGGCGCTTGGCGCGGGCGTGTTCAACAAGCTGAATTTCATCTGGTTCGTGAACGCCGCGAGCGCCATCTCACTGTTCGTTGCGATCCGCCACCGCGCCACGATCAACGCGTGGCGACGCATCGCGGTGGTGTGGTTCGCCGGACTCGCGCTGATAACGGTGGCATTCGGCGCGTATTACGTTCACTACCACATCGGCGACATCATGCTCTACGGGCGCCACGTGGGATCGTTCTCACTCAGGTGGTCACAGTTCACGCGCGGCAACTCCTACATCCTGTCGGGGTCGTTCTTCTACTACTACGCGCTCGCCTCGATGGGTCCACGCCCGTTGGTGGCCGCGGTGATGGTGGCGCTGTTCTGCGCCGGCGCCGTTGCGAGCATCGTCCGCTGGTCGGGGCGCTCCCAGGCGGTGGCGGGCATGACGGCCGGAACGGTCCTGATCGCGCTCCAGTGCCTGTTCACCTATCAGGCGCAGGACGGCTGGCATTACCTAGCGATCTATCCGTTGTTCATGGTCGTCGCCGCTTACGGCGTGTACGCGATCGCGCTTGCTCTGCTCCGTGGCCCGGGTCGGGTGCTGGCTGCGGCCGCGATCGTGGGGACCGCGGCGCTCGTCTACGACGGGCTCCTGTTCGCGGACTACACCCGGGCCCTGTCCGAGGAGCCCGGCTTCAGCACCTGGTCGCCGGCCGTCTATCCGCTGACGCGCTACCTCGAGCATCAGCCCGGCACTGTCTTCACGACCGACTGGGGAATCGCCAACCCGCTGCTCACGCTGTCACCCTCCACGCGCTACCGGGACGTCGCCAACGACTGGTACGCGACTCAATCTCCCGCCACCCTGATCCGGACCGAAGTCGCGCAGAGCACCGGTCCGAAGCTGTTCGTGACTCGCGTCACCGGGAAGCTGCTGTTCAAGCAGGTGCGCGCCCGGTTGCTCAGTGGCGGGGGCGCGCGGCTATCGCTGATCAAGACCATCGACGGCCTTCAGGGTGTGCCGGTGTTCGAGATATACCGTTGGCGCTGAGCAGCAGGCCTGCCATCCTTTCGCAATGAGCACCGTCCCGGAGCGCAAGCGACAGACCCAGATCGAGGGCATTCAGCTGCTGGCCGGGATCGTCGCGCTGATGTGGATCGTCGAGGTGATCAACTCGCTCGACGCCAACAAGCTGGACAACGACGGGATCTATCCCAGGAACCTGGGGCGATTGTGGGGCATTCTCACCGCGCCGTTCCTGCACGCCGGCTTCGGCCACCTGATCGCGAACACCGTGCCGTTCGTGTTCATGGGGCTGATCATCGCCCTGCGCGGCGCCGCCCGGCTGGCGGCGGTGACGCTGATCGTGATCCTGGTCGGAGGGCTTGGCACGTGGCTGATCGCGCCGTCGCACCTCGCCAACGGGCAGCCGGTCGTGACCGTCGGGGCGAGCGGGGTGGTGTTCGGTTACGCGGCCTATCTGCTGGTCCGCGGTCTGTTCGACCGCAGCGCGCTGGAGCTGCTGATCGGCGCGGTGGTGGGCGTCGTATGGGGAGGGGCACTGCTGGCGAGCCTGGTCCCGCACAGCGGCATCTCCTGGCAGGGCCACCTGTGCGGCGCGATCGGCGGCGTGGTGGCGGCGTGGCTGCTTACGAGCCGGCGGTCCCGGACGGCGGCGGCGGGCGAGCGCGGGGGCCCCGCGGGCGCACTCGCGAAGTAGCCTGCCGGTCGCAATGCGGATCTTCTCCGGCATTCAACCGACCGGGCGCAAGCATCTCGGCAACTACATCGGCGCGATCACGCAGTACGTGGACGGGCAGGATCGCGGCGAGGCGATCTACTGCATCGTCGATCTGCACGCCACCGGCGTCCCCTACCAGCCGGCCGGGCTCCGCGAGGCGGTCTACGACACCGCGGCGACGCTGCTGGCAGCGGGCCTGGACCCCGAGCGCTGCATCTTCTTCCGCCAAGGCGACGTGCACGAGCACACGGAGCTGTGCTGGCTGTTGTGCAGCGTGACCGCGTGGGGCGACCTGAACCGGATGCACCAGTTCAAGGAGAAGGCGGGGGCCGAGCGCGAGCTGGTGTCGGCGAGCCTGTTCTTCTACCCGGTCCTCCAAGCCGCCGACGTGCTCGCCTACCGCGCGCACGACGTCCCGGTCGGCGATGACCAGCGCCAGCACGTCGAGCTGATGCGGGACATCGCACAGCGCTTCAACGCGCGCTTCGGCGAGCTGCTGGTGGTCCCCGAGCACCGCATCCCCGAGGTCGGCGCCCGGATCATGGACCTCCAGTTCCCCGAGCGCAAGATGTCGACCACCGGCGGCAGCGAGCAGGGAACCGTGCTCGTGCTCGATGAGCCGGCGGCGGTCAGCCGCAAGTTCCGCTCGGCGGTCACCGACTCCGGCACCGAGGTCAGGCGCTCGCCCGAGAAGCCCGGGGTCTCGAACCTGATCGAGATCCTGGCCGCGGTCCGCGAGGCCACCCCGGAGCAGGTGGAGCGCGAGTTCGACGGCTCGGGCTATGGCGCGCTCAAGCAGGCGGTGGCCGAGGCGGTGATCGCGCGGCTGACGCCGGTGCGCGAGCGCTACCAGCAGCTACGCGGCGACGAGGCCCTGCTCGAGCGGATCCTCGCCGACGGAGCCGAGAAGGCGCGCGCGATCGCGGCGGGGACGCTCGCAGAGGTGCGCGAGGCGATGGGCGTCGGACCGGTCCGGCGGCGCGGCTAACTTCCTGGCATGCGGCTGATCGATCTCGAGCTCGACCTGGACGTGTTCGCCGGTCCGTTCGACCTGCTGCTGACGCTGGTCCTGCGCGAGGAGATCGACCTGCTGGAGGTCGATCTGGCCGAGATCGTGATCGCCTACGTCGACCACCTCGAGCGCCGTGGCGAGCTCGACCTGGAGGCCGCGACCGAGTTTCTGGTGCTGATCGCGGCGCTGCTCGAGCTGAAGTCCCGGCTGCTGTTGCCGGGCGAGCAGCCGGAGCAGATCGAGCTCGAACCCGGCGAGGCCGCCGAGGAGCTGCTGGCCCGGCTGCTCGATGCGCATCGCTACCGGGCCGCCGCCGAGCATCTGCGCGCGCAGCTGTCCGCGCAGGAGGGCTACAGGTTCCGCTCGGCGCCGCTGCCGCCGAGCCTCCGCCGGGCGCCGCTCCAGAACGCGCACGCGGTCTACGAACCGGCCACGCTCGCTCGCGCGCTCGGTCAGCTGCTGGTGCTCCCCGAGCCGGTCGACACACGCCACATCGCATCGCCCAGGGTGACGGTCGAGGAGCGGCTGGCGCTGTTGCGCGAGCTGCTGAGCGCGGGCAGTTTCAGCTTCGAGCAGGCGGTCGGCGGCGCCGACCGGGTGACCGTCGCGGTGACGCTGTATGCGCTGCTGGAGCTCTACAAGCAGGGCGAGCTGACCTGGAGCCAGCCCGGGCCGTTCGCGGAGATCACGGTGCAGGCCCCGGCGAGCGTGCCGCGAGCGGCCGCGGCCGAAAGGCTCACGGCGTGACCGTGGAGCTCGAGCGGACGCTCGAGGCGCTGCTGTTCTTGAGCGCCGAGCCGGCGGGGGCACAGGCGCTCGCCGACGCGTGCGGCGCCGAGCTGCACCAAGTTCACACCGCGCTCGAGCGCTTGCGCGAGCACTACGAGTTCGAGCGCCGCGGGCTGGTGCTCCGTGAGCTCGCGGGCGGTTTCATGATCTCCACCCATCCGGACGTCGAGCCCGCCGCCAGGCGGCTGCTCGCCTCACCGCGCACCCCGCCGCTGACCCCGGCGCAGGCCGAGACGCTCGCGATCGTGGCCTATCTGCAGCCGGTCTCGAGGCCCGAGATCGCCCGAATCCGCGGCGTCAGCGCCGAGTGGGCCACCTCCACGCTGCTCGAGCGGGGCGTGATCGAGGAGGCGGGCCGCTCGCAGTTCGGGGCGGTGCTGTACCGCACCACCGAGTTGTTCCTGAGGTTGTTCGGCCTGGATGACGTCGATCAACTTCCGCCGATCGGCGAGTTCGACCCCTCGCCAGAGCTGGAAGGGGAGCTGCGCGAGCGGCTCCTGCGCGCCGGCGAGGCGCGCGCGCCCGCGGGCTAGCTGCGCGCTGCCAGCTGACCGCAGGCCGCGTCGATCTCCCGCCCCCGGGTCAGGCGCACGGTGGCGGTGATGCCATGTCGCTCGAGCTCGAGCTTGAACGCGGCGATCGCCTTGCGGCTTGAGCCGGCGTAAGCGGAGCCGGTCGGGTTGTACGGGATCAGGTTCACCTTGAACGCCTGGCGGTCCAGCGCTCGCGCCAGCTGCCCGGCCTGGGCGTGCGAGTCGTTGACGCCGGCCAGCATCACGTACTCGATGAACACCCTGCGCCGCTTGCGCTCGTAGTAGTCACGGCAGGCGGCGAGCACGTCGGCCACCGGGTAGCGCTCGTTCACCGGCATCAGCTCCGAGCGCAGCGCGTCCTCCGCCGCGTGCAGCGACAACGCCAGTCGGATCGGGATCGGCTCGCCCGCGAGGCGCTCGATCCCGGGGATCCAGCCCACCGTGGAGATCGCGGTGCGTCGGTGAGTGACCCCGAGCTGGGGCAGCCGCTCGCAGGCCTCGAGCACCTGGTCGAGGTTCAGCATCGGCTCGCCCATGCCCATGAACACCGCGTGGTTGACCGCCCCGCCGGCGGCGCGCCGGAGCGCCAGCGCCTGGTCGAGGATCTCCGAGGCGGTCAGGTTGCGCCCGAAGCGCATCTGACCGGTGGCGCAGAACCTGCAGGTCAGCGGGCACCCCGACTGCGAGGACAGGCACATCGAAGCGCGTCCGTCCCGGTAGCGCATCAGCACCGCCTCCACCGGGCGCCCGTCCGTGGTCCGCAGCAGCGCCTTGACGGTGCCGTCGCGGGCGTGGTCCTCGCGCTGGGGAGCCAGGGTCGAGAACGGCACGCGTTCGCTCAGCGTCTGGCGCAACGACAGCGGCAGGTCGGTCATGGCCGAAAAACAGGCGGCGCCCTGCGCCGCCCATTTCCATACCTGGCGGTCGCGGTAGCGAGGCTCACCGAGCTCCCGCAAGGTGTACTCCAGCAGCTTCAGATCCACGCCCTCTATGGTGCCAGCGCGTGCGTCTGGCCAAGTTCCTAGCGTCGGCCGGGGTGGCGTCACGTCGCGCGGCGGAGGAGCTCGTACGCGCGGGGAGGGTAGCCGTCGGCGGGGTTCCGGTCACCGATCCGGCCCACTCCGTCGGCGAGAGCGACGCGGTTACCGTGGATGGCGCTCCAGCGCGCCCTGAGCGGGAGCGGGTGGTCTACGCGCTCAACAAGCCCGCCGGCGTGCTCTCCACCGCGCGCGACACGCACGGCCGCCCGACGGTCGTGTCGCTGATCGACGCGGCCGTGCGCCTGTATCCGGTCGGCCGGCTCGACGCGGACACGACCGGCTTGATCCTGCTGACCAACGACGGTCAGCTCGCGCACCGTCTCACCCATCCGAGCTTTCGGGTGCCCAAGACCTACCGCGCGCTGCTCGCGCGACCGCCGGTCCGCGAAGCCGCGCTGCGGGCGCTGCGGGCCGGGGTCGCGCTCGAAGACGGACCTACCGCCCCGGCGCGGGTCTCGCGAGTCTCCGCCGACACGATCGAGCTGACGATCACCGAGGGCCGCAAGCGGCAGGTCAGGCGGATGTGCGAGGCCGTCGGGCACCCGGTCAGGCAGCTCGAGCGGGTCAAGTTCGGCACGCTGTCGCTGGGTGCCCTGAAGCCCGGCCAGTATCGCCGGCTGAGCGAGGCGGCCGTGGAGCGGCTCAGCGCCGCTGCACCAGCAGCTCGTCGCGGCGCAAGGTCGTCGTCTCGAGCGCCGCGGAGATGACCGCGCCCGTCAGCGCCACCGGACGCGAGGACACCAGGCGCATGACCGTGAACTGGTAGACGTGCTTGACCCACAGCTGCCGGAAGCCGGGGACCGGATAGGAGCGCTGCAGGGTGGAGGGCGACAGGTTGCACGCCGCGCCCCACCAGCACAGTGCTACGCGCGGTGCGCTGATCGAGACGACGTCGAGCTCGGAGACCCGTACCGCCGATCCGCGCACGAACTTCAGCCGGGGGAGATACAGCGACAGCGGCAGCAGGTCGCGATAGTGCTGGACCAGGATCGCCCGGGCCGGTACGCCGGCCGGCGGCCTGCTTCCCAGCACGCGGGCGACGCCGCGCCAGTCCGGCCGTTGCAGCGAGCGGTCGAGCGCCACGCCGACTGCCGCCGTGACCCCGATCGCGCACAGCGCGGTGGCGGCTGCGGCCCCCAGCGCTCCCGCCCGTCGGGCGCCCAGCCCGCCCGCCACCAGCAGCGCGGCCGGCAGCCAGAGCGCGATCACGTTGCGGGTGATGAGATCGTCGATTCCGGCCGCGATCAGCAGCAGGTTCAGCACCAGGCCCGCCACCGCGAGGCTCCCGACAGCCAGCGCGCGGTTGCGCTCGAGCCGCTCGGAGCGCGCCAGCGCCAGCACGATCGCCAGCACCGCGAGCGCCGCGGCGAGCGGCTCGAGTATCTGCTGCGCGGGGGCGCCGGTGCCGATCAGGGACTGGGGGAGGAGCTGGCGCAGGCGGGCTCCGAGCGGGATCGGCGCGATCCAGCTCGCGTGACCGGTGCCGTTCTGGCTGATCGCGAGCGGAACCAGCGCCAGCCCGCACAGCGCCGCGGCACCGACCCCCATCTGCACGACGCGGCGGCGCCGATGGAGCGCCAGCAACCAGACCGCCTCCGGCACGATCGCCAGCAGCGCGTAGTAGTGGGTGCTCATCGCGAGCGCCGAGCAGAGCACCCAGGCAGTGACGTTCCGCCCCGTCGGCGCGGTGCGCACGTAGGCGAACGCGAGCAGCGCCGCCGCGCTCAGCGCGACCAGCAACGAGTACGCGCGGGCCTCCTGCGAGTACCAGATCAGCAACGGGTTACACGCCGTCAGCGCCGCGGCGATCACCCCGGTGCGGCGAGAGATCAGCTTCGCCCCCGCCCCGTATGCGAGTGGCACCGTTGCGACCCCGGCCAGCGCCGAGAGCGATCGCAGCCCCGCCTCGCCGTAGCCGAAGATCCGGGCCCACACCCACGCCAGGCAGTAGTACAGCGGCGGCGTGGACTCGGTCTGCGGGATCAGGCCGATCATCTTGCCCGGCGAGAAGTGGACCAGCAACGCCGTGTTGGCCTCGTCGAACCAGTAGCCCTGATGGCCCAGGCGGGTGAAGCGCAGGATCGCGCCGAGCAGCGTCAGCCCGACGATCGCGGCCGGGACGGGGGCGGCGATCGCGCGGGCGCGCAGCGCCGTTACGCTCGCCTCCGGGCGGCGCGCGTCCCGAGCCAGCGTGCCCACGCTCACGCGGCGCAGGCTACCTGAGCACGCCCGGTTCGCCCCGAGGCGCGGCGCGCGCGGCCGCCAGCCGACTGGCGCCTTAACCGAATTCAAATTATCTTGCCGAACGCGACACACGCCGCAAAGGGCACTATTTCCAGCTAATGGGACAAGAATCGAGCCAGGTCGAGGGGTCGGTCGTGGTCGCGCCCGGCGCGATCGCTGGTGTGGGGCCGGCCGACGGCGCCGTCGCGCTGCCCCGCACGCTCGGGCTCGCGTTGACGCGGCCTCGGGTCACGCTGGCGCCGAACGCCGGCCGGGTCGCGCTTGCGACGCTGATCCTCGGAGCGCTGTCGGTGGTGCTGGTCGCCACCGCCGGACCCACGGTGCTCGTCCCGCGCAGCAACGCGGCGTTTCCGAACTGGGAGGCGGGCCCGATGCACCGTCTGTTCGGCCAGCTGCTGCTGCTGCACGATCCCAAGGCGCTGAGCATCGGCTTCAGCGTGGTGGTGGCGGCGATGACCGCCGCCTACGGGGTGGCGCTGGCCTCGGTGAGGAACCTGACGACGCGCGCGATCGTGGTCGCCGTGATCGCCCTGCACGCGATCCTGCTGCTCGCACCGCCGCTGCAGCTGACCGACGTCTTCAACTACCTGGGCTACGCGCGGCTCGGGGGTCTGCACCACTTCAACCCCTACACCCACGTGATCGCTTCGGAGCTGCACGACCCCGTGTACCGATTCACGACCTGGCACCACCTGCGCAGCCCCTACGGTCAGCTGTTCACCGCGGCCAGCTACCTGCTCGCGTTCGTGTCGCTGCCGGTCGCCTACTGGCTGCTGAAGGTCGTGACGGTGTTGCTGAGCCTCGTGTTCCTCGGCCTGGTCTGGCGGTGCGCCCAGCAGCTCGGCCGCGACCCCCGGTTCGTGATCGTGTTCGTGGCGCTGAACCCGATCTACCTGATGTACGCGATCGCGGGCTTCCATAACGACTTCCTGATGCTGATCCCGTCGACCGGCGCGATCCTGCTGATGCTCTCCGGCCGGGACCGCTGGGCGGGCGCCGCGCTGATGGTTGCGATCACGGTCAAGTTCACGGCGGTCCTCCTGCTCCCGTTCCTGCTGATCGCGGCGCCTCCCGCGCGCCGCCGGCTCCGGATCCTCCAAGGGGCCGCAGTGGCGGCGGTCCCGCTGCTCGCGCTGATCCTGGCGCTGTTCGGCTTCTCGCTGCCCAACCTGTCCGACCAGAGCACGCTGCTGACCAACTTCAGCATCCCCAACGTGGTCGGGGACCTGCTCGGGCTGGGGGGAGGTACGCCGGGGATGCTGCGCGCGGCGAACATCGCGCTCGGGTTGACCGTCCTGTACCACGTGTACCGACGCCGGGAATGGCTGGCGGGGGCCGGGTGGTCGACGTTCGCGCTGATCGCGAGCCTCGCATGGCTGGTGCCGTGGTACGTGATCTGGCTGCTGCCGCTGGCCGCACTGGCCACCAACGTCAGGCTGCGCCGGGCCGCGATCGGGATGACGATCTACCTGGTGCTGGCGTTCGTACCCGCGGTCGGGATGTTCCTCTCGGCGCACGGAATCAACACGATGAGCGGTGCCGCGGGGCAGGCGTCGATGTCACGCCAGCATAAGCTCGCGCAGTAACCGGACCGCAACCAGTCGGCCCGGACTGTTAGCGTCGCGTTAATGCGGGTCGAATACGCGGTCGCGGCGTCCACTCCCGGCGGCGCCCAGGTGACGCTGGCGTCGAGCCGCCGAAGGATCGATCCGGTCGAGCTGGCAGTGCTGGCGGCGTTCGCCGCGGTCTCCGTCTGGGTGCTGGCGCTGGACCTGTGGCAGGTGGTCGCGCACGGGCTGGTGTGGACCGGCACCGACGGCTTCTTCGTGATCGACCAGCTCCAGTATCTGGCCTGGATCCGCGACGCCTCGCATCATCTGCTGGCCTCCAACCTGTTCGTCCTGCGGCCCACTCCGGCGGATTACTTCCAGCCCGCGGTCGTGATCTCGGGCCTGATCTCGGCGCTCGGTGTGGCGCCGTGGCTATCGCTGCTGCTGTGGAAGCCGGTCGCCGTGCTCGGCACCTTCTGCGCGGTCCGCGCGTTCGCCTACCGGACCCTCGAGGGCCGCTCTCAACGCCACGCGGCGCTCGCACTGGGGTTGTTCTTCGGCTCGTTCAGCATCGTCTACGGACAGTTCGGGGTGGTCGGCGACCTGTTCCCCGGCTTTCTCTCGTGGGGGTACCCATTCGGCCTGCTGGCGCTGGCGGCGATGCTCGCCTCGCTGCTCTCCTACGCACGGGCGCGGGGCGAGGGCGCTCGCGCGGCGATCCCGGCGCTGCCCGCGGTGCTCGGCGCGCTGGCGAGCTCGCTGCATCCCTGGCAGGGGGAGGTGCTGATCGTGACGCTGGTGCTGACCGAGCTCGCCGCCTCGGGGCTGCGGTCCGGGCGCGCGGGGCGGCGACTCGGGGCGTGGCGAGGAGCGAGGCTCGGTGGCACCGGCTGGCGCGGGACCCCGCGATGGCGGGACCTCGATCCGCGGGCGCGCCGCCGACTCAAGCTGCTGGCACTGACCGTCGGCGCCACCGCGGTGCCGCTGATCTACTACGGGTTGCTCGGGCGCCTCGACGTCTCCTGGGGGCTGGCGCGGGAGGCCAGCCGGCACAACTTCTCGTTCTGGACGGTCCTGCTGGCGATCGCGCCGCTCGCGATCCCGGCGGCGCTCGGATATCGGGTCCGCGCGAAGGGATTCCTGGCGATCGCCACGCGCGTCTGGCCGATCGCGGCGCTGGTGGTGTATCTGCTGTCGGCCTCGGAGCTGAGCGCGACGCCGCTGCACGCGTTCGAGGGGATCACCGTCCCGCTCGCGGTGCTGGCGGTGAGCGGGCTCAAGCAGGCAGGCTGGCGGCGGCTGCCGCGCTCGCAGCTGCTCGGCGTACTGGCCGTGGCCGCGGCGACCGTCCCGGCCACCGTGTACGAGCTGAGCGTGGCGCACGAGTTCATGGGCCCGACCGCCGGCAACCCGAACTTCATCACCCGCGACGAGCGCGCCGCGCTCCAGTACCTGAGCAAGAACCGCGAGCGCGGCGGCGTGCTGACCCGCTTCTATCTCGGCTCGGTGGTGCCGGCTCGCACGGGCCGGCGGACGTTCGTCGGCAATTGCCTGTGGTCCGAGCCGCGCTGCACTCCACGGGCTCAGATCGTCCAACAGCTGTTCGACGGGAACCTGCTGCCCGCGGTGGCGCGCTACTTCGTGCAGCAGACCGGCGCCCGCTTCATCCTCACCGACTGCCAGTCCCCGCCGCACATGAGCGCGATGCTCGCGCCGTTGATCCTGTCGATCCACCAGTTCGGCTGCTCGAGCGTGTACGAGCTCGACGCGCCCGGTGCCCCGTACGGACCTCTGGCAGAATCACCGCTCCATGCGGCTGTTCGCGCTCCGTGGCGCTAATAGCGTCGAGGTAAACGAAGCGGACGCGATCCTCGCGGCGACGGACCGCCTGGTCCGCGAGCTGATGGAGCGCAACGCGCTGCGCGCCGAGTCGATCGTCAGCTGTATCTTCACCCTGACCGACGATCTCGACGCGGAGTTCCCGGCGGTCGCGGCGCGGGCGCTGGGCTTGGACCGCGTGCCGCTGCTGTGCGCACGGGAGGTGCAGGTACCAGGCTCGCTGCCGCGCGTGATCCGCGCGCTGGTCCACTACTACGCCGGCGATGAGCACCAGCCCCAACACGTCTACCTGGGCGACGCGCGCTCGCTGCGCTCGGACCTCGACTCGGCACAATAGGCCGATGGCGATCGAGTTCGCGCAGCGCATCCGACGGATACCCGCCTATCCACTGGCCTCCGGCTACGAGCTGGGTCCGGACGTGGCGATGCTCGCCTCGAACGAGTCGTGCTTCGCGCCGCTGCCCGAGGTGGTCCAGGCGGCGCAGCGGGTACTCGGCGCGACCAACCGCTACCCGGACCCCTCTTACGCGGCGCTGCGCGGTGCGCTGTCGGAGCGCTACGGGGTTGCCCCGGGCCGGATCGCGCTCGGGCACGGCTCGTGCGACATCCTGCTGGCGGCCGGGGAGGCGTTGCTCGAGCCCGGCGCCGAGCTGGTGTACGGATGGCCTGCGTTCAGCGTCTACCCGCACCTTGCGGCGGCGTCAGGCGCCCGTGCGATCGAGGTCGCGCTCGATGCGCACGATCGCCACGACCTCGACGCGATGGCCGCCGAGGTCACGGTGGCGACGCGGCTGGCGCTGATCTGCAATCCCAACAACCCCACCTCGACGGCGGTCGCACTCGATGCCGTCGAGGGGTTCCTGGAGCGGGTGCCGCGGCACGTATGCGTGATCCTCGACGAGGCCTACTGCGAGTTTGCCCTGACTCTCGGCGACCCCTACGCGTCGCTGGAGCTGCTGCGCCGCTGGCCGAACCTCGTGCTGCTGAGGACCTTCTCGAAGGTTTACGCCTTGGCTGGGCTGCGGGTCGGTTATGCCCTGTGCGGCTCGGAGGACTTCCGGGTCGCGGTCGACCAGGTACGCCAGCCCTTCTACCTGAACGTCGCCGCGCAGGCGGCCGCGCTCGAAGCGCTCCGGCACCAGGACGCGGTCGAGCGCCGGGTCACCCAGACGATCGCGGCGCGGCTCGAGCTGGAAGCCGGGTTGAGCGAGCTGGGGCTGGGGGTGGCCGAGTCCGACGCCAACTTCGTGTGGCTGGCCCTGCCCGAGGGAGTGGTGGAAGCCGAGCTCGTGCGCGGCCTCGCCGAGCGCGGCGTGCTGGTGCGGGCGGGTGAGGCCCTGGGTCGGGAAGGTGCGCTGCGGGTGACGGTCGGGACGCCGGCGGAGAACGCTCGCTTCGTGAGGACCCTGGGCGAGTTGCTGTAGCGCTTGGAAGCCTCGGCGGCGTGTGGTACAAAACCACGCGTATGTGCACAGGTAGCCGCAGCGTCGCTGGCCGTTCCGGTCTCCCCGGCTACTCCTACGTGCGCTTCTACGCCTGGCGATTTAGCTAGGCGCTCGGCCCTGCTTCCCTGCGCTCGCTGTCGCTAGCGGGCCCCCGGAGGGCGAGCGCCGCCAGATTCCCAACGCGGGCTGCCGCCCTCCCCTACATTTTCCAGGCTTAGAAAGGACCAGCAGATGATGATCGTGATGAAACCGACGGCCACCGAGCAGGAGGTCCAGGCCGTCATCGACCGAGTACAGAGCGTCGGCGCCCGGACCCACCTCAGCCGCGGCGAGGAGCTCACCGTGATCGGCGCGATCGGCGACCGCGAGCACGTCGCGCGGCTCGAGCTCGAAGGCACGCCGGGCGTCGACCGCGTAGTGCCGATCCTGAAGCCCTACAAGCTCGCCTCGAGCCAGTTCAAGCACGGCCGGCGGACCGTGCTCGAGATCGGCTCTCGCAAGATCGGCGGCGAGAACTTCGCTTTGATCGCCGGGCCGTGCACGGTCGAGTCGCGCGAGCAGACGCTCGAGACCGCCCGGGTGGTCCGCGACGCCGGCGCAGCGCTGTTCCGGGGCGGCGCGTACAAGCCCCGGACCTCCCCGTACGCGTTCCAGGGGCTCGGTCAGGAGGGGCTGCGGCTGCTCGCGGAGGCCAAGCGGGAGACCGGGCTGCCAGTGGTCACCGAGGTGATGGATTCGCGCGATCTGGAGGCGGTGCTCGAGGTGGCGGATGTGGTCCAGATCGGTGCGCGCAACATGCAGAACTACTCGTTGCTCTCGGAGGTGGGCCGATGCGGGCGTCCCGCGCTGCTCAAGCGGGGGCTGTCCTCGACGCTCGAGGAGCTGCTGATGGCGGCCGAGTACATCCTCAAGGAGGGCAACGAGGCGGTGATCCTCTGCGAGCGGGGGATCCGCACGTTCGAGACCGCGTACCGCTTCACGCTCGACCTGACCGCCGTACCGGTGCTCAAGGAGCTCAGCCACCTGCCGGTGATCGTCGATCCCAGCCACGCGGCGGGGCGCCGGGACCTGGTGACGCCGCTGTCGCTCGCGGCCGCCGCCGCCGGTGCCGACGGGATCATCGTCGAGGTCCACCCCCGTCCCGAGGAGGCGATCTGCGACGGCGCCCAGGCCCTGCTGGCGGATGAGTTTGCCGCCTATGCGGAGCGCGTCCAGGCGGTGGCTGCGATCGCGGGCAAGGCGACGTCGGCAGTCGCCGTGTGAGGATCGCGGTCGTCGGGGTCGGGCTGATCGGCGGCTCGATCGCGCTCGCCGCACGCGAGCGTCTGGGAGCTCGCGTGGTGGGCTGGGATGCGTCGGCGCAGGCGATGCGGCTGGCGCTCGATCGAGGTGCGATCGATCGCGCCTGCACGGGGCTGTCAGAGGCGGTGGACGGCGCCGAGGTCGCGTTCGTCGCGGTGCCGGTCGGCTCGCTGACCGAGACCGTCGGCGCGACCCTGGCGGCGGCGCCGCGGGAATGCGTGATCACCGACGTGGGGTCCACCAAGCGAGCGGTCGTCGCCGCTCACGCCGACGGGCGATTCGTCGGCGGACACCCCCTCGCAGGGGCTGAGGCCGCGGGCGTACAGCACGCCCGCGCCGACCTGTTCGAGCGCGCCACCTGGTACCTGACGCCCACCGCCCAGACTTCGGGGGTACTGTACGAGCGGCTGTACCGGCTGCTGCACGACCTCGGCGCGCGCCCGGCCGCGATCGACCCAGATACCCATGACTCGATCCTGGCCGCGGTCTCTCACCTGCCCCACGTGCTCGCCAACGTGCTGGTCTCCCAAGCCGCCCAGACGCTCGCCGCCGGCGGCGAGCGGCTGCCGGCCACCGGCCCAAGCTTCCGCGACGCCGCCCGCGTCGCCGGCGCCCCGAGCGCGATCTGGACCGACATCTACCTCTCCAACCGCGACGTGCTGGCCACCGAGATCGACCACACGATCGAGCGGCTGACGGAGGTCCGCGACACGCTCGCGAGCGCGGACGAGCGCCGGATTGCGGCCTGGAACGACGCTGCGGCTGACGATCGACGACGGCTGCTGGAGGCCGAGCTCGCCGGCGGTCAGCTGTTCGAGCTACGCGCCTCGGTCCCCAACCGGCCGGGCGTGATCGCGGAGCTGGCGCTCGAGCTGGGGCGGGCGGGCGTCAACATCACGGACATGGCGCTGTACCCGGCCGCTGACATGAGCGATGGCGTGGTGGCATTGTGGATCGCGGGGGAAGACGCGGCGGCGCGGGCGCAGGAGCTCGTCGCGGGGCTCGGGTTCCCGGTCGCCCGCGCGTGAGCAGGGCGGTCTGCTTGCCGGTGGCCCGCGCGTGAACGTCCGCTTCGATCCAGTCGCGCGATTACGTGGCCGAATCGCTCCCCCGCCCGACAAGTCGATCTCCCACCGAGCCGCGATCATCGCCGCGATGGCGTCCGAGCCGGTCGCCGTGGCCAACTACCTCGACGCCGCGGATACCCGCTCGACGCTCGCGGCGCTGCGCGAGCTCGGGGTGATCGTCGAGGTCCGCGGGTGCGAGGTGCTGATCCGGGGGTGCGGGCTACGCGATGCCCAGCAGCCCGACTCGGTGATCGACGTGGGCAACGCCGGCACGCTGATGCGGTTGCTGCCGGGCTGGCTCGCCTTTCAGGCAGGCTCGAGCTTCACGCTCGATGGTGACGACTCGATCAGGCGACGGCCAGTCGATCGGATCGCCGAGCCGCTGGAGCTGATGGGGGCGCGGATCGACGCGCGCGACGGGCGGTTCCCGCCGTTCACCGTGCGCGGCGCGAGCCTCACCGGGATCGAGTACACGCTTCCGGTCGCGAGCGCCCAGGTCAAGTCGTGCGTGTTGCTGGCGGCGCTGTGCACCGGCGGGAGCACCGTGACCGAGCCGTTCGCCAGCCGCGACCACACCGAGCGGATGTTGCTGCGGGCCGGGGCGTCCGTGAAGCGCAGCCCGCTGCGAGCCGGCGGCTACGCGACCACGGTCGGCAACGCCGA
>JAFAZB010000210.1 GCA_019240015.1 Solirubrobacterales bacterium | reverse complement strand
GCTGCCCACGGGAAGCGTGCGCCAGCGGCCCCCGGCGTACTCGGCGGTGAAGGTCGCCGGGCGGCGGGCCTACGAGCTGGCCCGGGCCGGCGCAGCCGTGGAGCTCGACGAGCGCGAGGTGGAGGTCTACCGCTTCGAGCAGACCTGGCATCGGGAAGAGCGCCGCGGCTTCACGATCGAATGCTCGTCGGGAACCTACGTCCGGAGCCTGATCGCCGATCTCGGCGACGCCTACTGCGAGGCGCTGCGGCGGACGAGGATCGGGCCCTTCGAGCTCGCCGGTGCCGACCCCGAACGGGTGATCCCGCTCGAGGAGGCGCTCGCGTTCCTGCCGGAGATCCGGCTCGACCCAGCCGCCGCTCTGCGAGCCGGCAACGGGGCCGCGGTCGCCGCGATCGCCTCGGGCGTGGTGCGTTTGACCGACGAGCGAGGCCTGGTGGCGCTCGCCGAGCCAGGGGCGGTGCAGGGGACCGTGAAGCCGGTCGTTGGCTTTCGGTAGTCCCGTGAGTCCCTAGGCTTCCGCCCCGATGCGGGTCACCAGCCTGAGCGACGCCGAGCCCCGGTCCCGGCGGCTCGCCGTGGGCGAGTTCGACGGCGTCCACCTCGGTCACCGAGAGGTGATCCACGGCAGCGACACCGTGCTGACGTTCGAGCCGCACCCGCTGCGGGTGATCAGGCCGGAGGCGGCCCCCAAGCTCCTGACCAGCCTCGAGGTCAAGCGCGAGCTGATCGAGCAGCTCGGCGTGCAGGAGCTGGTGGTCGTCCCGTTCGACGAGCACTTCGCCGGCCAGGAGCCACGCGAGTTCGTCGATCAGGTGCTGGTGGGAAGGCTGCAAGCCACCCACGTGTCGGTCGGCGAGAACTTCCGCTTCGGCAACCGCGCCGCCGGCGACCCCGCGCTGCTGGCGGCGGACGGGCGCTTTGAGACCCGGATCGTGCCGCTGGTCGAGGTCGACGGCGAGATCGTCTCCTCGAGCCACATCCGGGGCCTGGTGCTGGCCGGCGAGGTGCAGGCCGCCGCGCGCTTCCTGGGGGGGCCCTTCCAGCTCCGCGGCGAGGTCGTGCACGGCGATCGCCGGGGACGGGAGCTCGGCTTTCCAACCGCCAACATCGTCCCCGACGAGGCGCTGGTTTGCCCCGGGCACGGCGTGTACGTGGCTCGCGCCGACGGGATCTGCGCGGCGGTCAACGTGGGGGTCCGGCCGACCTTCGGGACCGGGCGCGCGGTGCTGGTGGAGGCCTACCTGCTCGACCGCCAAGTCGATCTCTACGGCCGGCGCCTGCGGATCGAGTTCCTCAAGCGGCTGCGCGGCGAGCGGCGGTTCGACTCGGTCGAGGCGCTCGTCGAGCAGATGCACGACGACGTGCGGCGGGCCCGCGAGCTGTGCCGCTGATCACACCGCCTGGTGGGCGCGGTCGCCGAGGATCGAGGTCGAGCTCGCGTCGCTCCCCCGGGTGAGCTCCACCACCAGCAGCGCGATGTCGTCCCTGGGATTCTCGCCGGCGGTGGCGCTGCGCTCGAGGAACGCTGCCAGCCGCTCGGCGCCCATCCCGTGACCGCGGGCCACCAGCGCCGCCAGGTCTGACTCGGACAGGATCCGCTCGGGCGCGCGGGCGTCGGTGAGGCCGTCCGTGTAGAGCACGATCGTGTCGCCCGGCGAGAGCACGAGCCGGTGCGAGGAGTAGTGCACGTCCGGGCTGACGCCGATCAGGAGGCCTCGGGTAGGGAGCTGCTCCACGGCGCCGCCCGCGCGCAGCACCAGCGGCGCGGGGTGCCCAGCGCTGGCAAGCTCCACGGCGAGCCCGTCGCGGCGGGCTGTCGCGGTCGCGACCAGCGCGCTCAGGAACCGCTCGGGCAGGCGGGCTCGGTCCTTGATCACGGCCTCGTTGAGCAGCGTCAGCACCTCGGCCGGGCCGTGCTGTGCGTGGGCTCGGATCGTGTAGCGCGCGAGCGCCGTCAGCGCCGCCGCCTCAGCGCCCTTTCCGCACACGTCGCCGATCACGATCCCCCAGCAACGCTCGGCAACCTCGAACGCGTCGTAGAAGTCGCCGCCTACTTCCTGCCCCTCGGCGGCGGCTCGATACCTGCCGGTGATCCGGGCGCCGGGGATCGTCGGTAGCTCGCGGGGGAGCAGGCTCTCCTGCAGCGTGCGGGCCAGATGGCGCATCGACTCGAACAGGCGGGCGTTGTCGAGCGCCAGCGCCGCGCGTCGCGCCAGCTCCTCGGCGAGCACGAGGTCGTCCTCGTCGTAGGAGGGCGCGCCGCGCAGCCGCAGCAGCGACAGCGTTCCGAGCACGTGCCGGCGGGCGATCAGTGGGACCACGATCGCCGAGTGATATCCGAGCTCTCGCATCAGCTCGAAGTGCTCCCCGCCTTGGGAGATCTCGCGCTGGTAGTCCGGCGTCATCGAGCGCAGCAGCACCGGCTGGCGCGTCCGCAGCGCCTGTGCGACGGGGTGCGAGCTGCCTGGCGCGAGCGGGTGCTTGGCCCGCATCGCCTCGACCGCGCGGGCCTGGTCGGGCCGCTCGGCGGCCGCGACCGCGGTCCTGATCGAGCCATCGGGATCGACCGTGTCGATCACGGTCAGCTGCGCCAGCTCGGGCACGGTCACGTCCGCCAGCCCTCGCAGCGCCTGCTCGAAGCGCAGCGAGCGGTCGAGCACCAGCCCGACCTGCGCCAGGAAGCCCAGCCGCTGCTGGAGCCGGGCGTTCTCGCGCGCGACGGCGTCCTGGTCGGAGAGCTCGCGGACGAAGCCGGCGAACAGCGGCGGCTCCACCTCCGGCACGCGGGTGATCGTCAGCTCGATCGGAAACTCGCTGCCGTCGTCCCGGAGCGCCGTGAGCGTCAGGCGCCGGTCGAGGATCGTCGACTCGCCGGTCTCCAGCAGGCGGCGCAGGCCGTTTCGGTGGGCGTCGCGAAGCGGACCGGGGATGATCAGCTCCGCCAGCTCGCCGCCGATCGCCTGCTCCCAGCGATAGCCGAACGTCTGTGCTGCGGCCGGATTCCAATCTCGCACCCGCCCGTCCGCGCCCATCACCACGACCGCGTCGCGCGCTGCTCGAAAAACGCCTCCGGCCGGGAATCCACCGCCGCTCGGGCTGATCAGGGGCTCCAGGGCGTTCGGGGGCTCAGCCGGCGCGCGCCAGCTCCGAGCTGCTCCGCCGCCATGGCTGCTCGGTGAGCGGCAGCTCGGCCCACACCCGATGCCCTTGCTCGCAGCGTTCGGACCCCCACCGGAACGCGAGCTGCTCCACGAGCCTCAGCCCGACGCCTCCGAACGGGTCGGGTGCCGGCCGAGGCTTGGGCTCCCCGGCGCTGACGCCGTGGTCTCGCACCGAGATCGACAGACGGTCCCCGCCGACGCCCAGCCGGACGTGGATCAGCTCCTCGCTCGAGCAGCCCGAGTGCAGCACCGCGTTGGTCACCAGCTCGCTGGCCACGAGCATCGCGTCGCCCATCATCCAGCCCACGTCCGGCAGGCTCTGCACCGCCTGGCGCACCCTGCCTGGGGCCCGCTCGTCGCACGGAAGCTCGAGGCTGATGTCCGATGAGCGCTCGCTCACGACTATCGGTTACCCAGCTGGGCGCTCGGTAAGCCCCCTTCCAGCACGTCGCTGGCCCCCAGCCGCCCCTGCTAGCCTCCTCGGGCGCATGACACTGACCCAGGAACGCAAGCAGGAGCTGGTCCAGCAGTTCGGCTCGGAGGCGTCCGACACCGGCCGGACCGAGGTCCAGATCGCCCTGCTGACCGAGCGCATCAATGGACTCACCGAGCATCTGCGGACCCACCGCAAGGATCACCATTCCCGGCGCGGGCTGCTGATGCTGGTGGGACGCCGCCGCAGGTTCCTCAACTACCTGCAGCGCACCGACCTCGAGCGCTACCGGACGCTGGTGCGCGAGCTCGGCCTCCGTAAGTGAGCTCGGCCGAGGCGTCGTCGGGGCCGGGGCCGATCCCGCCCGGGACTCCCGCCCCGGAGTTCACGCTCGCCCGCGAGGACGGCAGCGAGTTCACGCGCAGCGATCTCGAGGGCCGCACCACGGTGCTGGTCTTCTATCCGTTCGCCTTCAGCCCCGTGTGCACCGACCAGCTCAACCTCTACGAGGAGGTGTTGGACGAGTTGCGCCCGCGCGGGGCGACCATGTATGGCGTGTCCTGCGACGCACGCTGGAGCCAGGCCGCGTCCCGGGAACAGCTTGGGGTGACGATCGAGCAGCTGTCCGACTTCGAGCCCAAGGGCGAGACCTGCCGCGCGTTCGGGGTCTACCACCCGGGCGGGTTCCCCCAGCGG
>JAFAZB010000163.1 GCA_019240015.1 Solirubrobacterales bacterium | reverse complement strand
ATCGAAGGAGACCGCCAACCGAGATGAGCCAGATCGAGCACGTCCACGCCCGCCAGATCCTCGACAGCCGGGGCAATCCGACGGTCGAGGTGGAGCTCAGCCTGCGATCGGGCGCGTGGGGACGAGCCGCGGTCCCGTCGGGCGCCTCGACCGGGGGCTCGGAGGCGGCCGAGCTGCGCGACGGCGGCTCGGACTGGCTCGGCAAGGGCGTGCGGAAGGCGATCGAGAACGTCAACGGCGAGATCGCGACCGCGGTGCGCGGCCACGACGCAGCCAGCCAGGCGGCACTCGACCGGATGCTGATCACGCTCGACGGAACCCCGGACAAGTCGCGGCTCGGCGCCAACGCGCTGCTGGCGGTGTCGTTGGCGGCGGCGCACGCGGTGGCCGGCGAGGAGCGGCTTCCGCTGTGGCGATATCTGGGCGGGGAGACCGCGCACGTGCTGCCGGTGCCGATGATGAACGTGCTCAACGGCGGCGCGCACGCCGACAACCGGGTCGACTTCCAGGAGTTCATGATCGTGCCGGTCGGCGCGCGCACCTTCAGCGACGCGCTGCGCATGGGAGCCGAGGTGTTTCATCACCTCAAGCGCACGTTGCACGCGCAGGGTCTCTCCACGGCGGTCGGAGACGAAGGCGGCTTCGCCCCCGACCTGAACTCCAATGAGCAGGCCCTGGAGGCGCTGATGGCCGGGATCCGCGCGGCCGGCTACGTGCCCGGCGACCAGATCGCGATCGCGCTCGATCCCGCCGTCTCCGAGCTCCAGCACGACGGCTCCTATGTGCTCGAGCACGAGGGGCGCACGCTGAGCGCCGAGGAGCTGGCGGGCTACTGGGCCGAGCTCGCCGGCCGCTACCCGATCGTCTCGATCGAGGACGGAATGGGCGAAGAGGACTGGGACGGCTGGGCGACCCTCACCCAGCGGGTCGGCAATCGCCTGCAGCTGGTCGGCGACGACGTATTCGTGACCAACACGCAGCGGCTGAAGCGCGGCATCGACGCGGGCGTGGCCAACGCGATCCTGATCAAGGTCAACCAAATCGGGACCCTGACCGAGACGCTGGCGGCGATGCGGATGGCGCGCGAGAACGGATACGCGGCGGTGATGTCGCACCGCTCTGGGGAGACCGAAGATGTCACGATCGCGGACCTCGCGGTCGCGACCGGGTGCGGCCAGATCAAGACCGGCGCTCCGTCGCGCACCGACCGGGTCGCGAAGTACAACCAGCTGCTGCGGATCGAGGAGGCGCTCGGACCCGACGCGCGCTACCCCGGGCGGACCGCATTCAGGTCGTGAGCCGGGAAGGAGTCTCGCGACCGGCGGCGAATGGCGACGCAGATGCCCTCGGCTCGCACCGCACCGGCCCCCCGCCGGCACGCCCGCAAGCCCGCCGGGCGGGGCGTGCGGGGCCCGGTGGCGGCACGCCGTGCGCCCGGGGCGCCGGCGCGGGTGCGCTGGGACCGGGTGGGCAGGGTGGGGCTGCTGGTGGTGCTGGCGGTGGTGGTCGGGCTGTACGTGCAGCAGGCGCTGTCATACCTGTCGACTCGCGCGCTCGCGCAGCAGCAGCTGTCGAACGTCAGGCGGCTGGAGCGCGAGAACGCGATCCTTGCCCGCCAACAGCAGGCGCTCAACGACCCGGGCACGATCGTTCGCGACGCGCGTGCACTCGGGATGGTGCGACCCGGGGAGCGCGCCTACACGATCACCGGACTGTCGAGCCGCTGAGCGCCGCGGGCCGGGCCCGTTGAGCCCCGGAGTCGCGCGCTTCGAGGAGCTGGCGGGCCTGTGGGAGGAGGGACAGCGACGGCTCGCGCGGGCCGATCCGGTGGCGCGGCCGACGCTCGAGCGGGTCACCGATGAGCTGGTGCTGGCGCTGCGACGGCGGCTCGGCGGCCCGTTCACAGTCCAGGAGCTCGCGCAGCTCTACAGCGAGCAGGGAACGGACTGGTGCTTTGAGATCGCCGCGCGGGTCGCGCCGGTCACCCCGGCGGCGTGGGATATGACGACCGTCGCGGGGGCGGCATTCGCGCGCTACGCGCG
>JAFAZB010000062.1 GCA_019240015.1 Solirubrobacterales bacterium | reverse complement strand
ACCTCCCTGACGATCCAGCGCCGCGAGTTGCCGAACTCGTTCGGATCCTCGCCCATCGTGCCGTGCACCTTGGTGGCCAGCACCACATTGTCGCGGCGCCCGCGCAGCGCCTTGCCGACGATCTCCTCCGACTCACCGCGGGAATAGACGTCGGCGGTGTCGATGAAGTTGATCCCAGCGTCCAGCGCGCGATGGATGATTCTGATGCTGTCGTCGTGGTCGGGGTTGCCCCAGGCGCCGAACATCATCGCGCCGAGGCACAGCGGGCTGACGCTGACTCCGGTTTGGCCAAGCGGGCGGGTGTCCATACCCGTCACCCTAGAGGTTGCTAGACGAACAGGCCCAGCCGCTGCGCGCGCTGCACCGCCTCGGTCCGGTTGCGCACGCCGAGCTTGCGATACACCGCGCTCGTGTGCTCCTTGACCGTGTGCTTGGAGAGGTGCAGGGCCTGCGCGATCTCCGGATTGGTCGAGCCGGAAGCCATCAGCTCGAGCACCGCGCGCTCGCGGTCCGAGAGCCCCAGCGCGCCCTGGCGGTCGTGGCGCTCGAACAGCGTCCTCCCCATCCCCACGAGCCGCACCGCGCTGGCGATCCGGCGCGCCGGCCAGTCCTTGTAGGCGAACCCGGAAGCGCCCGCGGCTCGCGCCGCCTGCGGCGAGATCTCTCCCGCGCCGGAGAACAGGAGTACGCGCGTGTTCGGCTCGGCCGCCCGGATCTGCTCGCAGATCTCGGCCCCTGACTCCTCGCCGATGAACAGATCGACGAGCGCCACGTGCGGTCGATAGCGCACCGCGAGGGCCACCGCGTGCCGTCCCGAGTGGGCGCTCAGGCAGCGCTCCACCCAAGGCTGCTGGGTGAGCATCAGCCGAAACCCCCAGTGGACCACGTCGTGGTCATCGACCACCAGCACGCTCAGCCGCTCAGGGCTGCGCTCGGGGTCAGGCATCGGCGTCGTGCTCGTCGTGGGGAGCGGGCGGGACGCCGTGCTCGTCGTGCGGGACCACCAGCCGAACCTGCCACGTACCCGGTTCGCGCTCCCCGAACTCGACCACTCCGCCGCTCTGGATCGCCTCGAGCGCGGCGAGCCGGAGCCCCATTCCAGCGGTCCGCCTGCGACCACGGACGCCGTCGTTGGCGACCTCGAGCACGAACGTCCCGTCGGAGCGACCGAGGCGCACGCCGACGCGCGTGGGGGTGGCGTGCTTGTGGGCGTTTCGCACCGCCTCGGTCAGCACCGACTGCGCCAGCGGCTCGAGGCTGGGCGGAACATCTCCCTCCCCCCCGGCCTCCAGCGTCAGCCCCAGGTCGGGGTGCTCGCGCGCCAGCCGTTCCACCTCCGCCACGAACGTGGTGCCCGTTGCCCGGGGAGCGCGACCGAGGGGGCGCTGGAGGGCGCTGCGCAGATCGCCGAGGGCGGCCTGGATCTCGCTCGCGGAGCGCTGGCGGGCGCGCTCGGGGAGATCCCCCTCGCCGTCCAGCGCCATCGAGACGCCGAACAGCCGCTGAATCACCCGCTCGTGGATGTCGCGGGCGAGGTCGATTCGCTGCTCGAGTTGGCGCGCCTTCTCGGACTGGGTCGAGAAGATCCGCGCCACCGAGGCAAGCGCGGCCGTCTTGCCCAGCGTCCACAGCAGGTTGGCGTCTGCCTCCTCGAGCGGCGGCGCGGACATCAGCCGGTCGGCCAGGATCACGCCGGTGGCCCGTCCCGCGGCCGCCATCGGTGCGCACACCAGCCGCACGGGCTCCGCCACGACCGCCGCGTACTCCTGCGGAAACTGCCCGCGGACGTCGCCCACCGCCTCGATCACGCGGTCTTCCTGGATCGCCCGCACCGCGATCGGCGCCGACTCGACCGTCACATACGCGCCGGCGAACTGATCCAGGTCGAGCCCATGGGCTCCGGCCGCGTACACACGCCGTCGGGCAGAGTCGTAGCGGAAGATGATCGCCCTGCGCATCCGGGCAAGCCGGCACACGGCCTCGCACAAGCGGTCGTAGAACCCGTCCCCTGTCGCGGAGCCCTGCTCTGATTGCGAGAGCACCTCGACGAACAGTTCGAGCGCCTCGATCCCAGCGCCGGTCCGGCCGGCCATCGACCTCGTCGCGCTCATCGCCGCGAGCGGGCTAGCTGACTGCGGCGCCCATCAGCCCGAGCCGCAACGCCTGCTGCGGCGCCAGGTACACGCGCCAGCGCTCCTCGCAAGCTGGGCAGTGGCATTCCACCGACGGATCGTAGCCGTCGAGCGCGGCCTCCCACCGCACCTCGTCGCTGCGCAAGCAGAGCGGGCACGCCAGCGAAGCGGTCACCAAGGGATCGGGGTCATCGGCTCGGAACCGCGCTACGTCTGCCAGGGTCGCCATCTCACCAGCTTGCCCCTCGCCACCCGGGCCCACAACGGGCGCCTCGCGAGAACCCCCCGGGTGGGGGGAGCGCTACAACGCGAACGCGTCGACGCGCGCGATCGGGCGCTTGCCCCAGCGGCTGCGCGTCGCGAAGTCGAGCAGCCGCTCGAGGTAGTCGCCGAGGGGCGAGGCGTGGATCCCCGCGGGCTCGAGCCGGGCCCGGGTGGCGGACTGGTCGAACACCGCCCCGATCGAGAAATACGGAAAGTAGGCGCTGCTCCC
>JAFAZB010000043.1 GCA_019240015.1 Solirubrobacterales bacterium | reverse complement strand
GGGCGGCGGGCGCGCGGCGCCCGCGGGCCGCGACGGGCGCGCGGCGCCCGCGGCGCGCCCCTCGCCTACCGCTCCAACCCCGGGTTGGCCTCGTCGCCGATCCACGTGTGGTAGCGGCCCGTGTACCAGAGCAGCGGGTCGCCGCTGCCGAGTCCCATGCCCACCACCTCGCCGATCGCAATCGTGTGGTCGCCGCCCGCGATCAGCTCGGTAAGGCGGCAGGCGGCCCACGCCAGGGAGCCCTCGATGATCGGCACGCCGTGCTCGATTCTGTGCTCGACACCCTCGAGCTTCTCGGCCTCGGGCAGCTTCGAGGCGAACACGCCCGCGAGTCCTTCCTGATGCGAAGTGAGCACGTTGACCCCGAACCGCCCCGCTTCGCGGACGATCGGCAGCGTGCGGGCGCGGTTCTCGAAGCACACCAGCGCGAGCAGCGGGTCGAGCGAGAGTGAGCAGATCGCGTTCGCGGTCATGCCGCCAGCGCCGGTGGGTCCCGCGCTCGTGATCACGGCGACGCCGGTCGCGAACCGCCCGAACACCTCCCGGAACAGCTCGGGATCGCAACCGCCGTTGTTCGCCTGCTCGCTCATCGTGGCCGCGGTGTGGGTGTTGCCCGGTGTCGTCGCCCCCGGGTCTCGACTGCCTGGTTATACCGCGCGAAGCTGGCCCCCCCGGCGCCGGCCCCTCTGGTTGCCGCCGTGAGAGGACGATCGCGCGTACAGCTGCGTGGGGCGAACGTCTCAACGGCCGGCGCCGGGGAGAAGCCCTTATTTCGTCGTCGGATCGAGTGCTCCTGCCGCGCCGTCACGAGGTGATGACCAGCGTTCCGTAGGCCCCGAGCGCCTGGTCGGAGAGGATCGTGGAGCTCAGCGAGTACTCGCCCGGGGCCAGCGTGACGTCCAGCTGCACGGTGCCGCCGGGCGCGATCGGCTTGGTGGTGGCGTTGGCGAGGCCGTTCTGGGAGATCTGCAGGTTGTGGGTCAGGCGGCCGTAGTTGTGGACCTCGATCGTGAGCGGACCGGCCGGGGCGCGGACCTTGTCGGGGACGATCCGGTACTCGATCAGGGCCAGCTGAAATGTCCGGCCGGCTCCCACGACGCGCGTCGGCGAGCAGGCGCCCAGCAGGCTCGCGCAGGCGATCAGCACGGCGGCGAGTGCACGCGGTCCGGGCCTCGGGTCCGAATATGCGCGGGGCCCGGACATGGGGGATCCGATTATGATCTCGACGCGCATGAGCCGGCCGGTCAGGGTCCTTCTCCTCGCGAGTGCAATGATCGCCGTGGCGGCGGTCGCGGTCGCCTGCGGGACCCAGCGAATCGCGGTTCCCAAGGCGAGCTCCCTGTACGCGGGCGCCGTGCTGTTCAACCAGCGCTGCTCGGGCTGTCACACGCTGTCCTATGCGGCCACCCAAGGATCGGCTCCCAACGTCCGTACGGCGCAGGCCAACAACGGACCGGACTTCGACATCCGCTGCGAGCGCCCGGTCACGCGCGTGCTCTACGCGATCGAGAACGGTGGCTTCTCGGGCGCCTACATGCCCCAGAACGTGGTCGTCGGCCAAGACGCGATCGAGGTCGCCAAGTTCGTCGCCACGTATTCCGGGCGCAAGGCTCCGAAGGTGACTGGGACGACGGTCTGCAGCTCGCAGCCGATCGGGACGATCCCGCCTCCAACCGCCACCGCCACCGCCAACACGACCCCCACGACCACGACCGCGCCGAGCTCGACCGCGCACAAGGGCGCAGCGAAGGGTGCGAAGGCGAAGAAGCGGCCGGCGCGCCCATAGCGCAGGCGGGCGGGTTCTGGACACCGGCACCCTGAGCGGAGGGCGCGCGTTCTAGACATCAGGCTGATCCGGAGCGACCCCGATGCCGTGCGTGGCGCGCTGGCGCGGCGTGGTCCGGATGCCGCTGCGGCCGTGGACCGCGTGCTCGAGCTGGACGCGCGCTGGCGCGCGGTGACCGCGGAGGCGGAGCAGCTGCGGTCCGAACAGAATCGCGCCAGTCGCGGCCGCAGGGGGGCGCCGACGCCGCAGGAGCGCGAGCAGCTGGCGGCGCTCGCGGCCAGGGGCCGGGCGCTCAGCGACGAGGAGACGGCGTGCCGAACGGCGCGAGACGCGGAGCTCGCCTCGCTGCCCAATGTTCCTGCCCCGGACGCCCCCGACCAGGACACGGTGGTGCGTGAGGTGGGGCCCGCTGGCGCCACCGGGCGCGATCACCTGGAGCTGGCGGGCGAGCGGATCGACATGGAACGAGCGGCCCGGGTGTCCGGCTCACGGTTCGCCTACCTGCGCGGCGAGCTCGTGCTGGTCGAGCTGGCGCTGGTGCGCTACGCGCTCGAGAAGCTGCTCCGGGAGGGGTTCGAGCCGGTGATCCCGCCGGTGCTGGTCCGTGAGCGCGCGATGTACGGGACCGGTTACCTGCCGGACACCGATCAGCAGATCTACACGTTGGGCGACGGCGATCTGTATCTGACGGGAACCTCAGAGGTGGCGCTGGCCTCGCTTCACCAGGAGGAGATCCTCGACGGCGAAGCGCTGCCGCTGCGCTACGCCGGCTTCTCGACCTGCTTTCGCCGCGAGGCGGGAGCGGCTGGCAAGGACACCCGCGGGATCTTCCGCGTGCACCAGTTCGACAAGGTCGAGATGTTCTGCTTCGTGGTGCCGGAGGAGGCGAGCGCCGAGCACGAGCGGCTGCTGGCGATCGAAGAGGCGATCCTGCAAGAGCTGGAGATCCCCTACCGCGTGGTGGCGATCTCCGTCGGCGACCTCGGCGCCTCGGCGGCGAAGAAATACGACTGCGAGGCGTGGCTCCCCGGCCAGGGCCGCTACCGGGAGCTGACCTCGTGCTCGGACACGACCGACTACCAGGCGCGTCGGCTCGAGATCCGCTACCGACCTGCCGGCGGCAGGCCGGCGCACGTCTGCACACTGAACGGGACCGCGGTCGCGGTGGGGCGGACGATCATCGCGCTGCTCGAGAACGGTCAGCGTCCCGACGGCTCGGTGGTGCTGCCCTCGCCGCTGGTGGCCTGCGGCGCCCCCGAGCGCCTGGCGCCCGCGTCCTAGTCAGCCCTCACGGACCGCGCGCAGGTAGCGCTGCTCGGAGTGCCGGGGTCGCTGGCCGCCGGTCTGCTCGAGCACCAGTAGGGCAGCGCGGGGCGGCCCGCAGGCGGCGATCCGCGCCCGCATCCGGACGCCGAACGTATTCCACGGTCGCACGAACCTGTAGGTGGGATCCTCTTCATCGCCCACCGCCGCCTGTGCGACCGCGGCCGCGAAGCCGGCGGGTCCCTGGGCCTCGGCGTCGGCGGGAACGAGCAGCTCGGACACAGGCCGGTTGACGGCCAGCTCCTCGCTGACCGCAAGCAGCGATTGAGCGTGCTTTGAGACCGCCTGCACGAGCAGCGCGGAATCGATCACCAGGAAGGCATCGCGGTTGGCCGGGACCACGTCCTCGCGCGCCTCGAGCAACAGCCCGAGACCGCAGGCCGGGCAGACGCGGGCGGTTGGCGGCGGCGCCATTCCATGCGGCGAAGGCGCCGCGCATTGCCCGCAGAACCAGGTCCATGGGGTCGCGGTGTCGAGGCCGCCCTCGAGTACACGGAGAGCCGGGCGGGATGGAAGTGCCAAGGTAGTGTCGTTGCGCGGGTCGGTGCCGTTCGCCCCAGAACGGCGGTGTCTCGGAAGCCCAAGTTTACGTAATGACCCCCGCACCCGCAACGCGGACACCGGTTATGCGCACGTTTGCAGTCTCCGTTGCGACGCGCTGCGAGACACCGATCCGAGCCTGGACGCGGGCGCCCTGAGGGGCCTTGCGTCCAAGGCTCTCGCGACGCAGTTTCCGGCAGCTGAGGTTCGCGACGGAGAGGGGGGGATTCGAACCCCCGAACGAGGTCAACCCCCGTTACGCGATTTCCAGTCGCGCCCGTTCAACCGCTCCGGCACCTCTCCGGGAGCAGCGTTAGCCTAGCGCCCGCCGCCGCTCGGGCCGCAGCGCGGCCCGCCCCGGAGCGGGGCGGTCCGGCCTCAGATCTGCCACGTGCCATCGCGCAGCAGCGGCACCTCGCTGCCGCCGCTGACGCCCGTCACCGACAGCTCGTCGCTGCCGATCATGAAGTCGATGTGGATCTCGCTCTGATTGATCCGCGCCAGGTCCCGCGCTCCCTCCACGGCGAGCTCATACCCCTGACCGAGCGCGATGTGGCTGGCGGCGTTCTCGTCCAGCAGGGTGTCGAAGAAGACCGTGTCGAGCGGGCCGATCCTTCCTTCGCGGTCGACCAGCGCTACTTCACCCAGGCGCGCGGCGCCGGCGTCGCGCCTGGACAGCGCCTGCAGGGTGCCGCCACCTTCATCGGCTTCGATCTCGGTCGCTCGGCCGCCCTCGAACCGCACCCGCAGCCCGGTGATCACCACCCCGGAGACAAACAGGGGCTTGGTCGCCTGGACATAGCCCTCGGTGCGGTCGGGATCGGGCGTGGTGAACACCTCCTCGGTCGGCACGTTGGGAGCGTGGGGAATACCGTCGATCGTCGAGAAGCGTCCGCAGACCCACCGGCTCCCCGGCATCAAGCCCACGGTCAGGTCGGTCCCCGGACCTTCGAACCGCAGCGCCTCCAGCTCTAGCGCCTCGAGCTTCCTGGCCACCTGGGTCAGCTGGTCGAGGCGCGACTCCCAGGCGGAGACCGGATCTGGTTCGTCGAGGCGGCATACGTGCGCGATCGCGTCCCAGATCCGCTCGAACGCCTCGGAGGGGTCGAGCTGCGGGTACACCAGCTCTGCCCAGGTGGGAGTGGGGCACGGTGCAACGGTCCAGTTGGTGGTGCGCTCGTTGACGACCGCGATTCCCTCTGGGACTGAGGGCAGCATGTCTCGTCCCAGCAGCTCAGGGTCGATGCCCGCCATCAGGTGCGGTTCCACCGGCCCGGATAGCGCGACGCGAGCACAGCGGTGCTCGCCCAGCGCGAGGACACGCTGGCCAAGCCATGGAGGTACGAAGTCGAGCGTCTCGGGGTTGGCGTACATCGCTCGCGCGCGCTTGAGGTGGACGTCGAACACCGACAGGTCTACGAACTTGGCTCCATGCCGGTATGCCGCCTGCGCGATCGCTCGCACAAGCGGCTCCTTGCCCGGCTCGGAGGAGATCGCGAGGATCTGCCCCGGCTGCACGTTGGCGCCGAAGCGCACGATCAGCTCCGCGAGCGCCCTCAGCTGGTCTGTCTCCCGCATTGATGCTTGCTCCCTCATACGGCCGCTACGTAATCAAGATTCCCGGGCTCAACACCCCCTCGGGATCGACTGTCGCCTTGACCGCGCTCAGAGTCTGCACCGAGAGCTCCCCGACCTCGCGCCGGTACCAGGCGCGGTGGTCACCCCCGACCCCGTGGTGATGTGTGATCGATCCGCCGGCCGCAAGGATCGCATCACTGGCGGCAGCTTTCGCGGCGCGCCACTGTCCCTGAGCATCATCGAGCTGAGCGCAGGCGACGGTGAAGTAGAGCGACGCCCCCGACGGGTACACGTGCGAGACGTGACACAGGACCAGCGGCGGGGTGCCCAGGGCACTCAGCGACTCGCGCAGCGCGCCGATGACCGCGTCGTACAGCGGCGGGATCGAGGACCAGAAGGCTACGGTCTCGAGCGTCTCGACGAGCGCCCCGGCGTCGAGCAGCGCGTCGCGGAGATAAGGGCCCCGGAACCTGTCTCGCGCCCACTGCTCGCCGGCTTCCGGCACCGGCTCAGCGCCCGCGCGCGCAAGCGTGGACGAGACCAGCTCGCGTCGCGCGGTGACGTGCTCGGCGGCCCCTTCATAGCCGACGATCGCCAGGCACCCTCCGCCCCCGGGACCGGCGCCTGGGTCGTCGGGCCGGGACAGGTTGACCGCCGTCTCGGCTTCGTCGGAGAGCCGCAGCACGCTCGCGAGCGCCACGTCCTGGGAGAGGTGGCGCAGTGCGGCCAGCCCCTCTGCGAAAGAGGGCAGGCGCCATCCGTCGTAGACCCGCGCGGCCGGCGCCGGGCGCAGCTGGAGCGTGAGCGCCGTAATCACCCCGAGCGCGCCCTCGGAGCCCAGGAACAGCTGGCGCAGGTCGGGTCCGGCCGCCGACTTCGGCGCCCGCCCCACCGTGAGCTCGCCGACCGGTGTCGCGACCCGGAGGGCCAGCACCAGCTCGTCGAAGCGCCCGTAGCCAGCCGAAGCCTGGCCGCTCGAGCGGGTGGCCGCGAACCCGCCCAGGGTCGCGAACTCATACGACTGCGGGAAGTGGCCCAAGGTGTAGCCGCGACGCCCTAGCAGCGCTTCTGCCTGTGGCCCGCGCAGGCCAGGCTCCAGCACGGCCAGCCGAGATTGCTCGTCGAGCTCGAGCAGCTTGCTCATCCGTCGGAGGTCGAGCGACACGAGGCCGGCGTAACCCTGCGAACGCGCCTGCAGGCCGCCCACCACCGAGGTCCCTCCGCCGAACGGCACGACCGCGACCCGTCGCCGGGAGCAGATCGCCAGCAGCGCCAGCACCTCCTGGTGAGAGCCGGGCATCACCACCAGGTCGGGAGCGTCGAGGGCGTCGCCGGCGCGCATCCGCAGCAGGTCGAGCGTCGAGCGCCCGCGCGTATGCCGGATCCTCGCCTCCCGGTCCTCGCGCGCGTGCTCCTGGCCCACCACGCCGCGCAGCTCAGAGGACACGACCCCCGGCAACCGGGCCGGCGGGAGCTCTATCTCCTCCAGTGATGCCCGGCGACCTGCCGGCTCGCGGACGCCCAGCGCATCTGCGAGCAGCCCGCGGACCCGCTCGGGCAGAGAAGGCACTTGCGCGGGGTCGCCCCAACCGCACCACGACATCTCCGGATAGGCCTCGGTAGGCACGTCGAGGTACGGCTCCCATGGCTGGTGCCCCGGCACCGAGCGGAAACTATCGCCTGCGGCTTGCATAGATCGCCTGCGGCTTGCATGCTTTTCCCTTCGGCGTTCGCGAACAGCTCCGGACGGCGCACCGCCAGCAGCGAGAAGGAGGAGGCATGAGCGAGACCAGCACCGGCCTGATGATGGACGACTACCCCTTGTCGCTGACCAACGTCGTGGAACGCGCCGAG
>JAFAZB010000528.1 GCA_019240015.1 Solirubrobacterales bacterium | reverse complement strand
GGAGCACCGGAATCGCCGAGCGCAGATCCGCCTCGGTGACGCTGGCGCTGCCGGTCAGCTGGTCGCCGCGCTTGCGCAGACTGGCGTCGTGAAGCGTCAGTAACCCCGCCTGCACCTGAGTAGCCGAGGCATCGAGCGAACCGACGTCGGAGGCTTGGGCGAGGAGCCCAGCCAGGTGCCCCGGATTTGACCGATACTGCCCCATCCGCACCACCACCCGATCGGCGTGGTGCCACAGCAGCTCGACCGCCGGGAATGCCTCGACGCGCACGCTGATCACCGCCCCGGAGCGCGCTAGGCGCTCGCGAAGGCGCTGGGCCGCGAGCCCGGGCAGCACCAGCTGGGCGATCACCAGCAGCAACAGCACCACCCCGGCTGCGGCGAGGGCGGTTATCCGGCGCATGGCCCGGTCCAGCGTACTGGCCGGGTGGGCGGCGGGCGCGGGGTGGGGGCGGGCGGCGCCGCCGATCCCGACACCCCCGCCCCAACCCCCCGCCCGGCCCGCCCCGGCTCGGCTCGGCTCGGCCCCACCCCGGCTCGGCTCGGCCCGGCTCGGCCCGCGGCCCGCGGCCCGCGGCCCGCGGCCCGCGACGATCCAAATCGACCACTGGTCGCGCGGCGTCGGGGGGTGTGTGCGTCAGCGACGACGTCGGCGAGTCAGGTGCGCACACCCCTCCTGGGGGCTGGGGGAGTGTGCGATTGAGTGCGATTTCGGGGGAGGTGCGCAGGGAAGCGAGGCCCCCGGGAGGCTCGAGGGCCCAGCGGCCCCGCGAACAAGCGCTTAAACACCGGAGGCGCCCGCGGGCGCCTCCGAGCAAAGCCAGTGTTCGACGCTTGCTGCTAAGCCGCGCTGACCGGTGTTGCGGGCGAGGAGGGCTCGGAGTCGGCCGGCGGCGTGTACTGGAACTCCTCCTCCGCACCGAACAGCGTGTCGAGCACCTTTGAGCGGAGCTTCTCGCTGCCGGCGAGGGCGAGCCCACCGCCCAGTCCGAGGATCAACAGCTTGCGCCCCAGACGCAGGCCCTTGCGGGTGCGGCGCTTGGGCGCCTCCGACAGCGCCAGCGAGGCGTCGCGGACGGCTCCGGCGGCGTTGCGCAGGTCGCCTTGCAGCTTCTTGTCTTCGAGCAAGGCCTTGGCGGGACCCTTGCCGTTCATCAGCCGCGTGTAGGCGCTCTTGGTCGAGTCGATCGCCGTCCGGAGGTTGCCGCGCAGCTTGGCGTCCTCCATCAGGCGCTGGATGTAGGGGTTGGCCTTGGCGATGCTCGCAACGTCGGCCGGGTTGAACGGCACCGCCTTGGCTTTCTTGCGTCGTGTTGGCATTGCTCTCCTCGGTGCGGGTGGGCGGGGTGCAGCCTCAGGATACGCGATATGCGGCCGCCCGCCTCCGGGCTATCGCGGCTTCCAACAGTTGTCGATCTCGGATCGGACGCGCAGGTCAGAGGGTGAAAACCGCGCCTTCCTGCGCGAGCTGCACGGGAGCCCCGAACGCCTCGCTGGCCTCGGCGCGAATCCACTCTGAATCGAGCTCGTCCGAGAAATGGGTCAGCACGAGCGCGGCGGCCCGCGCCGCGCGTCCGTGCTCGCCCGCTTCGCGCGGGGTCAGATGGCCGCGCTCACCGGTGCGCTCCGGCCGCGGCAGGGTAGCTTCGATCATCAGCAGATCCGTGTCGCGCGCGAACTGCACGAGCTCCTCGTTGGGACCGCAGTCGGCGCTGAAGGTGAAGCGGCCGCCGCGATCGCTGGTGAGCTCAACCGCGAACGTCCTGGTGAAATGTGGCACCTCGCAGAAGCGGACCGCGAACGGCCCCAGCGAGAGCCGGTCGGGAAGCTCGTACTCGTGCAGGTGGAACGCGTTCTCGATCAGCTCCTCGTTCCCCCACGATCCAAGTAGCCCGTGAAAGACCGCTGTCGCCCCGAGCGGGGCATGCAGCGCGGGCCGGGCCGGAGTGCTGGTTCCGGGCCAGCCGGCCACGGGCACGGGCTGCTGGCGGGGCGCGTAGGTGAGCGCGAACGCGAACGGAACGAGGTCGAAGAAGTGATCGGCGTGCAGGTGGCTGATCAGCACCACGTCCACGTCGACGTAGTCACACGCGCGGCGCAGCTTTGAGAACACGCCACTGCCGCAGTCGAGCAGCAGGGTGTAATCCTCATCCTGCACCAGGTAACCGCTGCAGGCACCGTCCGCATCCTGCCAAGAGGGTGACTTGCCCAGCACGGTGATCCGCACACCGCTCCTCTCTGTCTCCGTGTCGGAACTGTAGAGGGGCGAGTGACGCGAGGCGGCGGCTCAGTGCCCGTCGTCGTTGGCGTCGCCGTGGCGCGAGCCGTCCATCACCCAGCCGAGGAACACGGCGAGCAGCACGAAAGCGATGAAGGCGCCGATCAGCGGCCAGTACACGGGCGGAACACTACCGATGCAGCGCTACCTGCTCGCTCGGTGAGGGAAACGCCCAGGCGACCTGAAGGCGGCGCTCCTGGCGGAAGACGAATCGAAGCTGGGTCGGCGGGCGCAGCCCGTCGGGATGGGTGGGCCGGAAGGTGGCGCAGGGGCCCTGCTCGGAGATCGCGCACAGCTGATTCTGATGAAAGAAGCAGTTCTCGCAACTCACTTTGCCCGCCCCGGCTCGGCCCTCTCGCATTGCGCTCCGACTCCCGTTCGTCTTTGGATCTCGACCAGCGACGCGGCCATCAAAGCGTCTTCTCCCCCCTCGTGCAATGACGATTTCCGGAAAACGCAACAACTTCTCATTTTCTGTTAATACCTGCAAACTGCGGGTATTTTTGCGCTCGGAAGAGGATTGGGCCGCATTTTCCGTAGCTTTGTCGCCGATGGTCGCGCACCGTTCTCCCACGCTTGTCTCGCTCGCCGATTACGAGTGCGAGGCGCAGCGGCGGCTCGATCCCGGCGCGCTCGCGTATGTGTCGGGCGGCGCCGGTGACGAGCTCACGATGCGCGAAAACGCAGCCGCCTGGCAGCGGCTTGCGATCCGCCCCCGGGTGCTGGTCGGCGTGGGTCAGCGGGACCCAGGGACGACGCTGCTGGGCAAGCGACGGCCGCACCCGCTGATCATCGCGCCGATGGCCTTCCAGCGCTTCGCGCACCGCGACGGGGAGCTTGCGAGCGCTCGCGCGGCTGCGAAGACGGGCGCGATCGTGTGCCTGGCGACGCTCGCGAGCACGACCGCCCCGCGCTTGGCGCATGCCGTGCCCGACGCCCCCCGCTGGTTTCAGCTGTACGTGTTCGCGGACCGCGGCGTGAGCCGGGAGCTGGTCGCGCAGGCGGTCGAGCACGGCTACGAGGCGCTGGTGGTGACCGTTGACCTCCCGGTGCTCGGCTTCCGCGAGCGGGAGCTGCGGACGCCGCTTCAGGCGACTCACGCCGAGCAGATCGCCAGCGCGGCCGCGGCCGGCGCGCAGGGGACGATGACGCCGCCCCAGTTCGCGAGCTTGATCGACGCCGACCTGAAGTGGAGCGATATCGAGCAGTTCGTCGGCGAAAGCCCGATTCCGGTGCTCGTCAAGGGCATCCTCACGCCCGAGGACGCCCGGCTTGCGGCGGAGCACGGGGCAGCGGGCGTGGTGGTATCGAATCACGGCGGGCGACAGCTCGACACCGTCTTTACGGGCGCCGAGGCCCTGCCGGAGATCGCGGCGGCGGTCGGCGAACGGATCGACGTGCTCGTCGACGGCGGCATCAGGCGGGGGACCGACGTGCTCAAGGCGCTGTCGCTGGGGGCGCGGGCGGTGATGGTGGGCCGGCCGGTGATCTGGGGGCTGGCGGTCGACGGCGCAGATGGTGCCGCTCGCGTGCTGGAGATCCTGCTCAGCGAGTTCGACACCGCGCTCGCGCTCGCCGGCGCGCCGCGGGCGGCGGCCCTCGACGGCAGCTTCGTCGCGCCCGCACCGTGGGCGCCTCCTCGTCAATGAAGATCCTGATCACCGGCATCACCGGATACATCGGCTCGCACCTGGCGTCACGGCTGGCGCGCGATGGGCACCAGCTGCGGGGCTTTGCCAGAGACCCGGCCCGCGTCCCCGCTTCGATCCCCGCGGTGCAGGGTGACGCCGTCTCGGGAGCCGGGCTGACCGAGGCGCTCGCCGGGATCGAGGTGGCCTACTTCCTGATCCATTCGATGGAGAGCTCGCTCGACGGCTCGTTCGCGGTTCGCGAGCGAGCCGCGGCCGAGCGCTTTGCCGCCGCGGCGCGCGCGGCCGGAGTACGGCGGATCGTGTACCTGGGGGGGCCGGTGCCGACCGGTGGTCCCGCTTCGGCTCACCTCGCCAGCCGGCTCGCGGTCGAGCAGATCATGCTGGCGGCAGCGCCCTGCTCGGTGGCGCTGCGAGCCTCGATCGTGATCGGCGCCCGGTCGCGACCGTTTCGTTTCCTGGTGCGGCTGGTGGAGCGGCTGCCAGTCCTGGCGGTGCCGGCCTGGCACGCCCGGCGGACCGCCCCGATCGACGAGCGCGACGTGATCGAGCTGCTGTCGCGGGCCGCCACCAACGAGCAGGTGTGCGGCCAATCGCTCGACGTCGCCGGGCCCGAGACCGTCTCCTACGGAGAGCTGATCGACCGGATCCGGGATCACATGCTGATCGCGCGGCCGATCATCACCCTGAAGCGACTGACGGCCACGCCGATCGCGAGCCGCATCTCGGCGTTGATCGCGGGCGAAGAGCACGCGCTGATCGGCCCGCTGATGGAGAGCCTGAGCACCGACTTGCTGCCGCGCGATGATCGCGCCGCCCGCCTGTTCGGGGTCAAGCTTCATCCGCTGGACGCCGCGATCGAACGGGCGCTGCGAGAGTGGGAGGCTACCGAGCCGCTGGCCGCGCGATGACGCGTTACCGCGCACGCGCGGTGAGGAGTTAGTGTCTGCGCACCACGATGAGCACCGTCCACGTCAAGACCGAGATCGATGCCCCGATCGACCGGGTGTGGGAGACGGTTATGGATCCCGACCGGTTCGGGGAGTGGGTCACCATCCACCGCAGCATCCGCCACTTGTCAGCGAAGCCGCTGACCGAGGGCGCCACGATGGACCAGGTGATGTGCATCCGCGGCGTGACCTTCCGGGTGCACTGGACGCTTGTGACGGTCAGCGCCCCGCACCGCGCGGAGTGGGAGGGCCGGGGACCCGCCCACTCCTCCGCGAGGATCTCCTACCAGCTTGCAGGCGAGTCAGAGGGACCGACCGCGTTCGAGTACACGAACGAGTTCACCGCCCCCGGCGGCAAGCTCGGAAACGCAGCCAGCCGGATGTTCGTCGGCGCCGCCTCCGAGCGCGAAGCAAACAAGTCACTCTCGCGACTGAAAGCGCTGCTGGAGCAGAATTAACTGCTGTTGGGTAAGTGTCTGTATGGTTCCACTTACCCACCACTAGTACTCCAGAAAGAGGAGGCCTCAGTTGCCGGACTTTGTTGACAGTACTGTCAAGGACATCGACAGCCGCCTGCGCGAACTGAGAGCCGAGCTGAGCAAGCTCGAAGCGGCGCGCTCGGCGCTGGTGGGTGGCCGGCGCGGACCGGGTCGTCCACGCGGCTCTGGTTCCACCCCAGCTCGCCGCCGGACCGGACGCGGGCCGGGACGACCCCGCGGCCGCCGCGGGGGTAACACCCGAGCGAATCAAGCGCTTGCGCTGGTGCGCTCACAGCCTGGCATCACGATCCCCAGGATCGCCGAGGCGCTCAAGATCGAGCCGAATTACCTCTACCGCGTGATGCCCAAGCTGCTCCAGGATGGTCAAGTGAAGCGCGACGGGCAGGGCTGGCACCCGATGGGCTAGCGATCGCCCGCGCTGGCTTTAGATCAGACCCAGTTCATGTACGGCGTCGCGCTCCTCTTGGAGCTCGGCGACCGTTGCATCGATCCGTGAGCGCGAGAAATCATCGATCTGAAGCCCCTGCACGATCTCGTAGGCACCATCCGAACAGGTACATGGGAAGCTCGAGATGATTCCCTCGGCGACGTCATAGGAGCCGTCCGAGCGGATCGCCATCGATACCCAGTCGCCTGACGGCGTCCCCAGCACCCAGTCGTGGACGCAATCGATCGCAGCGTTGGCGGCCGATGCCGCGCTGGAGGACCCACGCGCCTCGATGATCGCAGCGCCTCGCTTCTGCACCGTGGGGATGAACTCGTTTTCGACCCACTGCTGGTCGTCCACCACGTCCGGTGCGGGGCGTCCCGCGACCTTGGCGTGAGAGATGTCGGGGTATTGGGTCGCGGAGTGGTTGCCCCACACGGTCATATTGGTGATCTCCTTGACCTGTGCACCCGTCTTTGACGCCAACTGCCCGATCGCACGGTTGTGATCGAGCCGGGTCATCGCCGCGAATCTCTCCCTGGGAATGTCCGGCGCGCTGCTCTGCGCGATCAAGCAGTTGGTGTTGGCGGGATTCCCCACCACCAGCACCTTGATGTCCGACGCGGCGTGCTCGTTGAGCGCCTCTCCCTGCGGCTTGAAGATCCCGCCGTTGGCCTCGAGCAGATCGCTGCGCTCCATTCCCTTGCTGCGGGGGCGCGCCCCGACCAGCAGCGCGACGCTGACACCGTCGAACGCCTGCTGTGACTCGTCGTAGATGTCGATCCCCGCCAGCAGCGGGAACGCGGAGTCGACCAGCTCCATCGCCGTGCCCTCGGCCGCCTTGACGGCGTCCGGAATCTCGAGCAGCGACAGGTGGACGGGGGTGTCGGGGCCGAGCAGCTGGCCACTGGCGATCCGAAACAGGATCGCGTAGCCGATCTGCCCGGCGGCGCCGGTGACAGCAACCTTCACTGGGGAATCACTCACTGGTTGTTCATCTCCTCGATCACCGCGTCAGCGAACTCTGAAGTCCCCACCGCGGTTTCGTCATCACGATTTGGCTTGAGGTCATACGTGACCTTCTCTCCCTTACGGATCACCTCGGCGATCGCGCGCTCGAGTCGGTCTCCGGCGTCGCCCTCCTCCAGGTGGCGGAGCATCAGTACCCCTGAGAGCATCAGCGCCGTTGGATTGACCTTGTTCTGACCCTTGTACTTCGGCGCCGAGCCGTGCGTCGCCTCGAACATCGCCGCCTGCTCGCCGATGTTCGCGCCGGGGGCGAGGCCCAAGCCGCCGATCATTCCCGCGCCGAGATCGGACACGATGTCGCCATAGAGGTTTGGCAGCACGATCACGTCGTACTCCTCGGGACGGGACACCAGTTGGTTGCACAGGTTGTCGACGATCCGATCCTCGAACTCGATCTCGGAGTGGCGGTCGGCAACCTCGCGGGCGACCTCCAGAAACAGGCCGTCGGAGTACTTCATGATGTTCGCCTTGTGCACGGCGGTCACCTTGCCGCGACCGTACGCCTTGGCGTACCGGAACGCCTCCTCGACGATCCGCTCGGAGCCGAACCGGGAGATCGGCTTGATCGAGATTCCTGCATCCTCGCGAACCGGCTCGCCCAGCTCGGCCAGGAAATCGCGCAGCTTCTCGTTGTCGTCGCTTCCCTGCTCGAACTCGATCCCCGCGTAGAGATCCTCGGTGTTCTCACGGACGATCACTATGTCGGTCTCCGGATAGCGCGTCCGCACCCCCTCGTATGCCTTACAGGGACGGATGCACGCGTACAGGTCGAGCTCCTTGCGCAGCAGTACGTTGACGCTGCGAAAGCCCGAGCCGACCGGCGTCGTGGTGGGGCCTTTGATCCCGACCGTGGTGCGCTTGATCGAGTCGAGCGTGCGGTCCGGAAACGGCGTTCCCTCCTCGTCGTACACGTCTTCGCCGGCGGGCTGCTCGTCCCAGTCGAATTTCACTCCAGTCGCTTCGAGCACTCGCCGGGTCGCATCGATCAGCTCCGGCCCGGTTCCGTCACCGGGGATCAGGGTTACTTCGTGAGCGCCGTTGGCCATCTAGGGTTCCTTTCGCGGTTACCCCGCGATGCTATACGCGCACGGGCCCGTAGATCTCGCCGAGCTTGCGCTCGAGGTACTCGACGAACGGGAGCACCGAAATCGGCGCACCGACCACTCGCGCGAGTAGCTGGGCGGCGGTGAACTTGGCACCGTGGCGGTGCACCCGCGCCCGCAACCATTCCCGCAGCGCCGTCAGCTCCCCCGCGGACAGCTGCGATTCGAGCCCGGCCAGCTCGGCATGCGCCTGCTCCCACAGCTGCGCGGCGATCATGTTGCCGAGCGCATAGGTGGGAAAGTAGCCGAACATCCCCGCTGCCCAGTGGGGGTCCTGGAGCACCCCACGCGCGTCATCCGGAACCTCGAGTCCCAGGTAACGCTGCACCCGGTCGTTCCAAGCCTCCGGCAGCTCACCGACGGCGATCGTTCCTTCGATCAGCTGCTGCTCGAGCTCGAAGCGCAGCACCACGTGCAGTCCATAGGTGGCCTCGTCGGCCTCGACCCGGATCAACGATGGGCTGACCCGGTTGAGCGCCCGGTACAGGGCCTCGGGCTCCAGCCCGGAGCGCTCGCCGAACAGCTCGGCCGCCCGCGGCGCGAGGTACTCGCAGAATGCGCGGCCCCGCCCCACCATGTTCTCCCACAGCCGGCTCTGGGACTCGTGCAGACCGAGTGACTCCGCGTGCTCCAGCGGCGTGCGCTGGAGCGCGCGATCGACCCCCTCCTCGTACAGGCCGTGACCACACTCGTGCATGGCGGCATACAGGCCGCTTGGCAGGAACGACTCGTCCCACCGAGTCGAGATTCGCACGTCGCCCGCACCGAGCCCCACCGCCATTGGATGCACCGCCTCATCGAGCCGCCAGCCATCGGCCTGAAAGCCCATCCGGCCGACCACCTCGGCGACCAGGCGTCGTTGCCCGGCGATCGGGAAGCTGCCGTGCAAGCACGCGTCGGAGACCTCGTCGCGGCGCTGCAGCAGCGTCGCGATCAGCGGCACCAGCCTCGACTTGAGCTGCTCGAACAACGCCGACACGGCCTCGGTCTGCAGCTCCGGCTCGTAGTCGTCAAGCAGCACGTCGTAGGCGCACCGAAAGCGCTCCACGCCGCGGTGGCAATCCACGTAGCGGCGAGCAAGCTCCACGTTGCGCTCCAGGTACGGAGCGAACGAGGCGAAGCTCGACTCCGCCCTGGCCGTGACCCACGCCCGCTCTCCGAGCGAGGCCGCCCGCGCGAGCTCGGCGGCCAGCTCGCCGGGGACCCGCCGGGCTTTTTCCCATCTGCGCCGCAGTACGCGAACGAGGGACGCGTCGTCGGAGTCGGGCGGCGCCCCGTCGAGCCCGGCGGCCGCAGCCTCCACCAGGCGACCGGTGTCCTGCGAGGCAAATCGCTCGTGGGCGATCCGCTCGATCGTCGCCAGCGACTCGGCGCGCGACGCCGACCCGCGGGCGGGCATCCGGGTCTCGCGATCCCACACCAGCAGATGGCTCACGTGGCGCAGGTCGGCGAGCGGCTCGAGGTGCTGCCGTAGTGCGCCGATCGCCGCGTTCACTGGAGTGGCCTGTGCGACCATTGTCGGATGTTGCGTCGATCCGGCTCGATCAAGCTGATGGACGTGTTCGGAATCCGGATCGGAGTCGACGCCAGCTGGTTCCTGATCCTGTTCCTGCTGATCTTCATGCTGTCAGGGCCGTTTCGGAGCACGCTGCACAGCTCGGACGGGATCGCGTACCTGACGACCGTGGTGAGCGTGCTGCTGCTGTTCGCGTCGCTGATCGTGCATGAGCTCGGCCACGCGCTGGTGGCGAGGCGCCAGGGTATCGAGGTGCGGCGAATCGACCTGTTCCTGTTCGGCGGGCTGACCCAGATGAGCCGCGACGCCGGCTCCCCCGGCGAGGAGTTCAAGATCGCCGTGGCGGGGCCGGTGGCGACGCTGTGCGTGATCGCGCTGTGCATCGCAATCGACGTCTCGATCGTGGGCCTGCACCGGCTCACGCATGCCGTCGCGCTCGACAGCGACATCCACATCACTCCCGTGCTGCTCTCGCTCGCCTGGCTGCTGCCGATGAACGTGCTGCTGCTGATCTTCAACCTGGTCCCCGCCTTCCCGCTCGACGGCGGCAGGATCGCTCGCGCGGTCGTGTGGCGCGTGACCGGCGAGCGGCGTCGGGGGACCAACGCCGCCGCGAAGCTCGGGCAAGGGTTCGCCGCGATCCTCGCCGGGATCGGCATCTGGCTGCTGCTCGCGTACGGGAGCTTCGGCGGCCTGTGGCTGGTCGCGATGGCCTTCCTGCTCGGCTCCTCGGCACGCGGGGCGCTGATGCAGTCGGCGCTGACCGAGCGGATCGAAGGGGTCCGCGTGGCCGACATCATGGACACGCAACCGGTCGCGATTCCCGCGTCGACTCCGGTCGGCCAAGCGCTCGAGGAGTTCTTCCGCCGCTACCGCTGGTCGTGGTTTCCGGTGATCGACGAGCTGGGGCGGTTCGTCGGGATCGCGCGCCAGGAGCGACTCCAGGAAGCCGAAGGCCGGGGCGAGGGCTGGGTGACAGTCGCCGGCGTGCTCGAGGCCCAGGACGCCGGTAGCTGGCGCGTGAGCGAGGATCGGCCGTTGACCGAGGTGCTCTCCTCGGAGTCGCTCGGCCGACTCGGCGCGCTGATGGCGGTGGACGCCGAGGGCGTGCTGCGCGGGGTGGTAACGGTCGAACAGGTCCGGCGCGCGCTTCAATCCGCGCTCGCCTCCCCGGCCGCCTAGATGGTTGATTCCAAATTGTTCGATCCGAATGCGTCCGGGATAACTTCGCGGATCCGCCCCGGCTGCTCGGCTCGCGTAGCGCCGCTACGCGTCGCCTCCCATCCGCGGCGCCCCGCTCGTTCCCCGAACGCCCCGACCTCAACCAATTTGAAATCAATCATCTAGCGTCGGCTCAGCCGCTGCGCCTGATCGCCTCGAGGTAGGAGATCGTCTGCTTGGGCGGCGGAGGGTCGACTCGCACCACGGGATCGATCGCGGTGACGTCCTCGACCGTGTCGATCTCCCCCTTCGAGGTGCTCGGCAGCGACGCGACCACGCGCACCGGCTCGCCGGAGCCGGTGACATAGGTGGTGACGATCTCCCGCGAGGCGCCCAGTGCCAGCAGCTTCGCCCGCAGCTGCGCGACGAGGTCACCCGAGAGCCCGCTGGTGGGCAGCCGGGCGACGTCGAAGGTCCCGCGATACTCGAATGCCGGCGTGCCGTCGACCGTCACCTGTCCGAGCGATTGGAAGCTCTTGACGGCCGCCAGCAGGCGCAGGTTGCGGTTCGGGTCGAGGCTGGAGAGCTCACTCAGCAGCTCGCTGAGGTTGATCCCGGCCGCCGCCCCCGCGCGGGCCAGGCTGATCGAGAGCCACGGCCGTCCCGCGTCCTGCGAGGCCAGCTGCGGGAGGTACACGTACTCGGTGGGCCCGATCAAGCGGGCCTGTACCGCTCGCCCCCCGGTCGTCTCGACGATGCTCGCGAGCAGCTTCGGGCGCAGCTGCAGGCTCGCCGACAGCTGCGCGGTCGTGGTGGACGCGTGCGCGGCGACGCAGGTCTGCTCGGTGAACGCGAGCGAGTTCAGGCGGTGAGCGCCGGAGCGGCGGATCAACGTCGCGAGGCCGGGCGCCGCCCCTCCGTGGCCCGCGGGGGTCGCCGCCGACAGCGTCGGGGCGCACCCCAAAGCTGGCGCATCGCCGGCGCTGGCGCCGGCGGCCCTCGAGCTGGTGCCCGAGCTGCGCCCGCAACCCGCCACCAGAACGAGGGCCGTGATGATGCAAATAGAGCGTCGCACCTGAATCAGGAGAGACTGCGATACCTGGACCGGATGGCGCTCATATTCCCACAGCACGGCGACCGCACGCGCGCGCAGGCGGTCCGCCGGGGCCGTCGGCTTGCACATAGAATGGGTTGTCGTGCCGTCCCACGACGTCCTGATCATCGGCGCAGGCCTGGCCGGTCAACGTGCAGCGCTGGCCGCCGCGGAGTGTGGGGCGACGGTCGCGATCATCTCCAAGGTCCACCCGGTGCGATCGCATTCGGTCGCGGCGGCCGGTGGCATCAACGCCGCGCTCAATCCCGAGGACACCTGGGAGTCGCATGCGTTCGACACCGTCAAGGGATCCGACTACCTGGGAGACCAGGACGCGATCGAGATCATGTGTCGAGAGGCGCCGGGCGAGATCCTGTGGCTCGAGCACGCCGGGGTGACCTTCCACCGAAACGAGAGCGGCCACCTCGGCACCAGGGCATTTGGCGGCGCCTCGGCGGCCCGCACCTACTACGTCGCCGACATCACCGGTCACGCGATCCTCCACGTGCTCTACGAGCAACTGATGAAGCAGGGGCAGCTGGTCGACCGCTACGAGGAATGGTTCACCACCGACCTGCTCCAGGACGACCACGGGCGCTGCATCGGGGCAATCTGCCGCAACCTGCGCGACGGTCAACTCGAGGTGTTCAACGCCAAGACGGTGATCCTCGCGTCGGGGGGAGCCGGCCAGGTCTACAAGCCGACCACCAACGGGCTGATCGTGACCGGCGATGGAATCGCCCAGGCATTCCGGATCGGCGCCAGGCTGATGGATATGGAGATGGTTCAGTACCACCCCACGACGCTGGCCGGCAACGGGCTGCTGATCACCGAAGGCGCCCGCGGCGAGGGAGCCTGGCTGCTAAACGCCGAAGGCGACCGCTTCATGGAGCAGTACGCGCCGAACAAGCTCGAGCTGGCCTCCCGCGATGTCGTCTCCCGCGCGGAGCAGACCGAGATCAACGAGGGCCGCGGCTTCGAGGACGGCACCGTCGCGCTCGACATCACCAAGGTGCCCCGGCGCCGGACGCTCGAGGCACTGCGGGAGATCGTCAACATCGGCAGGGACTTCGCGGGGGTCGACATCACTCGCGAGCCGATCCACATCCGTCCCGGGCAGCACTACATCATGGGCGGGGTCAAGACCGACACCAACGGCCTGACCACGATCCCGGGGTTGTACGCGGCCGGCGAGGTGGCTTGCGTATCGGTGCACGGCGGCAACCGTCTGGGCGCCAACTCGCTGCTCGACACGCTGATCTTCGGCCGTCGCTCCGGAGAGCACGCCGCCAAGCAGGCGGCCCAGATTCCGATGCCGACGACGCCGTCCTCGCGCGTGGACGAGACCCAGGCCAACATCGACGCGATCGTGGGCCGGGAGCCGGGGGGACGGCGAATCGCGGCGATCAAGGACGAGCTCGGCGAGGCGATGAATGAGTACTGCGCGGTGTTCCGCGATGCCGACGGCCTGGCGAAGGCGCACGAGATCGTCCGCCGGCTCAAGGAGGAGGCGCCGAAGGCAGCGATCGACGACCGCGGCTCGGTGTTCAACCAGGACGTGATCGGCGCGATCGAGCTCGGGTACATGCTCGACGTGGCGGAAGCGATCGTCGTCGCCTCCCTGGAGCGCAAGGAGTCGCGAGGAGCCCAGTTCAGGACCGACTTCCCCGAGCGCAACGACGACGAATGGCTCAAGCACGTGGACATATCCGCCAACGGCGCCGACGTGCCCAAGGTGAGCTACTCGCCGGTCACGATCACTCGCTGGGAGCCCGAGGAAAGGACTTACTGAGTTGCCTGAATACACACTGAGGATTCGTCGCTACGACCCCCAGGCGGGCGAGGCGGCGTACTGGGACGAGCACCAGGTCGAGCTGGGCGAGCGCAGCTCGGTGCTCGACGCGATCCTCAAGGTGCGCGACGAGCGCGACGGCTCGCTCGGGATTCGCTGCTCCTGCCAGCAGGCGATCTGCGGCTCGTGCGGGGTGCGGATGAACGGCAAGCCAGGGCTGGCGTGCAACACCCATCTCGAGGAGGCCGCCCGGCGGGGACACGGGACCGGCTGGAACCCGCCCGAGGAGGGCCAGCGCAACACGCTGATCACCGTCGAGCCGATGGGCAACATGCCCGTGATCCGCGATCTGATCGTGGACATGGACGCGGTCCACTGGACCAAGATCCGTCGCGTCACCCCCTGGCTGATCAACAAGGAGCCGGTCCCCGAGCGCGAGTACGTGGTCCCGCACGACAACATGGTCGACGTAACTCAGACGATGGCCTGCATCCAATGCGGGGCCTGCGTGTCGGACTGCCTGTCGATGGAGATCGACCCGCTGTTCGTGGGACCGGCGGCGCTCGCGAAGGCGTACCGGTTCGTCGGCGACCCCCGGGACGCCGAGCAGTTCGAGCGGCTCAAGGACCTCTCCGAGGACGAGCACGGGATCTATGACTGCACGCACTGCTTCAACTGCATCGACGCGTGCCCCAAGGGGGTCGACCCGATGAGCCAGATCATGCGCCTGCGCCGGATCGCCGGCTCCGATCACGAGATCAAGGACCGCAACAACGGCTATCGCCACGAGCACGCGTTCGTCAAGAACATCCGCCGCAACGGCCTGCTGCACGAGGCCGACCTGTTGCCGGATTCCTACGGCGGCAAGCTGCATCCGAACGCGGTTCCCGAGCTGGTCAGCTCGCTGCCGACTGTGCTGACCGCACTCGCGCGAAGGAAGGTAACGCCGGCGAAGGCGCTGCTACACCAGCACAAGGCGCCGAAGGAGGTCAAGCGGATCTTCGACGAGATCGAAGGCCGCGAGGAGCGGGTCGAGCTGAACCTGTACGTGACCGGGTACGAGGACGCACCCGAGCACGCCGAGGGCGAGCACGGGGCCGGCGAGCGGGAGCCACCAGAGGAGAGCTCCCAGCCCGAACCGTCCGTGCCGAGCGGCGAGCCAGAGGCTCCCACCGGCCCCCCGGATAAGTCGCCGACCTACCCGGGCCCCGGGGAGGAGGGATCCGAGCGCGATGAACGGTCCGAGCGGGATGAGTCCGGCGACTCCCCGAGCGAGAGCGAGGACGCATGAGGGTCGCTTACTGGCCGGGATGTGTCAGCCGCGGCTTCACGCCCGAGCTACATGGGTCGATGGCCAAGGTCGCACCGCTGCTCGACATCGAGCTGATCGAGCTCGACCGGGCAGCGTGCTGCGGGGCCGGGGTGATCGCCGAGCACAACCAGGAGCTGGCCGACACGTTGAACGCGCGCACCTTCGCGCTCGCGCAGCAGACCGACGGCGAGCTGATGATGAACATCTGCTCGACCTGCCAGGGCTCACAGTCGGAGTGTCAGGAGCGGCTCGACGCCAACAGCGAGTACCGCGAGCGGATCAACTCCAACCTGTCCTCAGAGGGGTTGCGCTACGAGCAGGGGCTGACCAACAAGAACCTGCTGTGGCTGTTGGTCGAGGAGCTCGGGCTCGACGCGCTCAAGCAGAAGGTCCAGCGCCCGCTGACGGATCTGCGCGTGGGCCCCTTCTACGGCTGCTACATCGTCCGCCCGGTGGACCGCCTGGGAATCGACGAGAGCCATCCGCGCGACCGCTACCTGCACATGGTGATCGAGGCGCTCGGTGGGACCGTGGTCGACTACGCCGGCGTGTACAAGTGCTGCGGGTTTCCGATCATCACGATGAACAAGCAGGCGTCGCTGGCACAGGCCGGCAGGCACCTCGGCGACGCGATTGACGCCGAGGCGGATTGCCTGGTGGTTCCCTGCCCGCTGTGTCACCTCAACCTCGACATGCAGCAGCCGGCGGCGTCGAAGGTGGTGGGCAGAGAGCTGGGACTGCCGGTGCTGCACCTGCCCCAGCTGCTCGGACTGGCCCTCGGGCTGGCGCCGAAGGAGCTCGGGATGAGCAAGCACGTGGTTCGTCCGACGTCGGTGATCGACTGGTCGACGACGGTCGTGGCCGGCGCCGCGGCGTGATCGCTCGCCTGCGCGAGACGCTGCGCTCGGGGCTGCGGCGCCGCTCCTCACATCGGCGCCCGACGCCGCCCAGCCAGTGCCAGGGGGAGCTGAGCGAGCGGCTCGAGGCCGCCAGACACCGCCTCAAAGCGACGATTCCGCCGCCTGAGAGCCACCCCGGAGCGCGACCGCGGCGCTGAGCGCCACGGCATCCGGGGCCGCGGAGCGCATCAGCTCATACGGCTCGTTCGGCGAGCCGACCGGATTCCCGGTCGGCGACCTGCAGCAGCTCGGCGATCTGGACGGCGTTGGTCGCGGCGCCCTTGCGCAGGTTGTCGCTCACCACCCACATGTGGAGCGCGCGGGGATGCGACTCGTCGCGGCGGATCCGACCCACGAACACCCCGTCTCGACCAGCGGAGCGCAGCGGCGTGGGCAGCTCGTCGAGCACCACGCCGGGGGCGTTGCTGAGCAGCTCGCGCGCCCGCTCGGGCGAGATCGGCTCGCGCGTCTGCACGTTGACCGCCTCGGAGTGGCCGACGCGGACCGGAACCCGCACACAGGTGACCGCGATGCCGATCGCCTGATCGTCGAGGATCTTGCGCGTCTCGAACATCATCTTGCGCTCCTCGTCGGTGTGATCGTCACCGTCGGCGAACGACCCGGCCGCGCCGATCACGTTGAACGCGATCGGCTCGGGGTACAGCGCCGGCGGCGGCATCTCCACGCCATGCAGCGATGCGTGGGCTTGTGATTCGAGCTCCTCGACGGCCTGGTGTCCGGTGCCGGAGACCGACTGATAGGTCGCGACCACCAGCCGCTCGATCCCGACCTCGCGGTGGATCGGCGCCAACGCGACCATCATCTGCATCGTCGAGCAGTTCGGGTTCGCGATCAGCCCCTTGTGACCCGTCAGCGCGTGGGGGTTGACCTCTGAGACCACCAGCGGCACCTCGGGCTCGCGCCTGAAGGCGGAGGAGTTGTCGATCACCGTCGCGCCCCCCGCGACGAATCTCGGTGCCCACTTGCGAGACACGGTCGCGCCGGCGGAGAACAGCGCGAGCTCGAAGCCGTCGACCTCGGCGTCGTCGATCAGCCCGCGCACGGTGAGGCCATCGAGGTTCAGGCCGGCCGACCGCTCGGACGCGAACGGGACGATCTCGCTGGCGGGGAACCCGCGCTCGCGCAGGAGCTGGAGCATCGTCCTGCCGACGGCGCCGGTGGCGCCGACCAAGGCCACCCGTACGCCGGTGCTCACCGCGCCTCCTGCCCGATCGGACGCTCGCGCTGCACTTCCAAGGCGCCGAGACCGAACGCCTCGTGCAACGCCCTGACGGCTTGCGGCACCCCGTCGGAGCGGATCACGCACGAGATCTTGATCGGCGAGGTGGAGATCATCTCGATGTTGATGTTCTCGCCCGCGAGCGTCTCGAACACCTGCGCCGCGACCCCTGGGTGCGAGCGCATGCCGGCGCCCACGATCGAGACCTTGCCGATCCCGGAATCAGTGTCGATCTCGGCGATCCCGAGCTCGGCCTGGACCGGGCGCAGCGCCTGCTCGGCGGCGTACAGATCCTCGGTCGCGATCGTGAACGAGACCTCCGCGTCGCGGCCCTCGCCGCGTGGCTCGTTCTGGATGATCGTGTCGACGTTGCAGCCGGCGTCCGCCAGCGCGCGGAAGATCGACGCGGCCGCCCCTGGCCGGTCGGGCACGCCGAGCAGCGTGATCCGGGCCTCCTCGGTCGAGTGGGTGACCGCGGTTATCAGGGGGTGTTCCATCGTCTCGTCCTCTCCTAGCACAACGGTACCGGGGCCATCCTCGAAGCTGGAGCGGCAGTGCATCCGCACACCGTGCGTGCGCGCGTACTCGACGGAGCGCAGCTGCAGCACCTTGGCCCCCGAGGCCGCCATCTCCAGCATCTCCTCGAAGCTCACGAACGCCAGCTTGCGGGCGTTGGGAACGAGCCGCGGATCGGCCGTGAACACGCCGGCGACATCGGTGTAGATCTCGCACACCTCGGCGTCGATCGCCGCGGCCAGCGCCACCGCGGTGGTGTCCGAGCCACCGCGGCCGAGCGTGGTCACGTCGCGGCTCGTGGAGACGCCCTGGAAGCCCGCGACCAGCACGATCTGATCGTTGGCGAGCGCCTCGCGGATCCGCTCCGCGCGCACGTCGATGATCCGCGCCTTGGTGTGAGAGGTGTCCGTGACGATCCCCGCCTGCGAGCCGGTCAGCGAGATCGCCCTGTGTCCGAGGTCGTTGATCGCCATCGCACAGAGCGCGCAGGAGATCCGCTCGCCCGTCGAGAGCAGCATGTCCATCTCGCGCCGGTCTGGATGCGACGAGACCTCCTCGGCCATCGCGATCAGCTCATCGGTCGTCCGGCCGCGCGCGGACAGCACCGCGACCACGCGATTGCCGGCCTCGCGCTGGGCCACGATTCGGCGCGCGGCGCGCTTGATCCGATCGGCGTCGGCGACCGAGGTGCCGCCGAACTTCATCACGACGGTGCCAGGCACGCGGCGAAGGCTACGCGGTGAGCCCGCCGCTACACCGCACGGCGGCCTGCAAGCGCCCGCCCGAGCGTCAGCTCGTCGGCGTACTCCAGGTCAGCCCCCACCGGCAGCCCGCTCGCCAGCCGGGTGACCGACAGCTCTGAGGTGCGAGCCCGCAGACCCTCGGCGATGTGAAGCGCCGTCGCTTCGCCGGTGGTGGTGGGATTGGTGGCGATCACCACCTCGCGCACCTCGTCGCGCTCCACCCGCTCGTAGAGCTCGGCGATCTTCAGATCCTCGGGGTCGACCCCGTCGATCGGCGACAGCGCCCCGCCGAGCACGTGGTAGCGGCCGAGGAACTCGTGCGTGCGCTCGATCGAGACCACGTCGGAGGGCTCCTCGACCACGCAGATCAGCCCAGCGTCGCGGCGCTCGTCGGCGCAGATCCGGCAAATGGGCCCGTCGGCGAGGTTGAAGCACACCTCGCACAAGCCGATTCGCTGTTTGACCTCGCGGATCGCCTCCGCCAGACCGAGCGCGTCCTCATCGCTGGCTCGGAGCAGGTGGAACGCGAGTCGTTGCGCGGTACGCCCGCCGACGCCCGGGAGCTTCGACAGCTCGGTGATCAGCCTCTGAACCGGCGGGGCGTACACGCTCGGAACCCGGCGCCGGAGCTCACTAGAGCCCCGGGAGCCCCAATCCCCCGAGCCCGCCCGCGATCCCACCGAGCTTCGACGAGGCCAGCTCCTGCGCCGCGCGCAACGCTTCGTTGACAGCCGCCAGCACCATGTCCTGGAGCAACTCCACGTCCTGCGGATCGACCGCCTGCGGGTCGATCCTGACCGACTTGACGTTCAACTCGCCCGTCACCTCGACGGTGACCATCCCGCCGCCGGCCGAGGCCTCGACGACCTCGTCCTTGAGCGACTCCTGGGCGGCAAGCATGTCCTGCTGCATTTTCTGGACCTGCTTGAGCATCTGCTGCATGTTTGGCTGTGGCATCAGGTCGCCTCGCGTTGTTCGGGGTCGTCGTCGAGCAGCTCCTCCGCATCGAACTCCTCCAGGAAGCGTCGCACAAGCTCTTCCCCGGAGAGCACGGGCGCTCCCGGCTGCTCATCGGGGTCGACGTCGTCCCGAAGCTCGTAGCTGAGCGATACGGCGTGCCCGGTGACGGTCCGCAGCGCCTCAGCGGCGAAGCGACGGTGGTCGTCCTGCTCGGCCTTGCGCTTGAGGAACGCAGCGCCCGGAGGGAACGCCAAGGTCAGCGCGTTCCCCTGCACCGCGACCGGGCGGGCATCCGCGAGCAGCGCCGCGAGCATCGCGTTGCCGCCGCGAACCAGCTCGACCACAGCCGGCCACGAGCCGATCGCGGTCTCGAGGTGGAGCGGCTGCTCTCCGAGCTGGGGGGCGGCCTCGGCCGCCGGCGCGGCCTGGGCGGCGGCGCCGGGGGCCCCGGCGCCAGCCTGCACCCTGGTCGGGGCCGGGCGCTGGGAGGGAGCCTCGACCTCGGCGACGGCACGCAGCCCGCTGCTCGACGGCGACTGGGCTCGCAGGCCCGCCTCCAGACGCTCGACGCGCGCCAGCAGCGCGGCCGTCGAGGGAGCGAGCTCGGGCGCCGCGCCCTTGACCAGCACCAGCTCGAGCTGGATCCTGGCTTGCGCTCCGTTCGCGGTCGCCGCGAGCGCCTCGGAGACCAGGTCGAGCAGCCGCACCGCGTCGACGCCCAGCAGCGCCTGCGCCTGTTCGTGAAGGCGGCGATCGCGCTCCGGCGTGACGCGCAGCTCCGGGGGCACCTCGCCCAGCACCTGAACCGCGAGCAGCTCCCGGCCATGGGCTTCGAGATCGCGCAGCACCTGACCTGGATCGCGACCCGAGTCAGCCAGCGACGCGGCCGCCCGCAGAGCCTGTGCAGGATCCCGGGCGACGATCGCATCGACAGCCGCGAACAGCTGCTCGGCGTCGGCGACCCCCAGCACGGCCAGCACGTCCGCGGGCTCGATTCGCCGGTCGGCGGCATAGGTGACGAGCTGCTCCAGCGTCCCGAGGGCGTCCCGGAAGCTCCCCGTCGCGTGGCGCGCGACCAGCGCCAGCGCGCCGTCCTCGATCGCGATCTGCTCGACCCCGGCGACGCGCTCGAGGACCGTCGCGACCTCCTCCACGGAGGGTCGCCCGAAGTCGAAGCGATGACATCGGTCGACGACCGTCGGCAGCACCTTCTGCGCCTCGGTCGTCGCGAGCACGAAGATCGTCCTCGGCGGCGGCTCCTCGAGCGTCTTCAGGAACGCATTCCATGCCTGCGGAGAGAGCATGTGCGCCTCATCGAGGATGTAGACCTTGTGCCGCCCGGACACCGGCGCGTAGGCGACCCGCTCCCGCAGGTCGCGAATGTCGTCGACCGAGTTGTTGGAGGCGGCGTCCATCTCGATCACGTCGAGCGAGGTGGCGTTGGCGATCGCCACGCACGACTCGCAACGACCGCAGGGCTCGGTGGTGGGGCCGTCGACGCAATTCAGGCAAGCCGCCAGGATCTTCGCCATGCTGGTCTTGCCGGTGCCCCGCGAGCCCACGAACAGGTATGCGTGATGCACCCGGCCCCGCTCCACCGCGTTGCGCAGCGTGCGCACGACCTGCTCCTGACCGACCACCTCGGCGAAGCTTCGGGGGCGATGGCGCCGGTAGAGCGACGGGCCGGTGGACACGATCGCGAGTCTAGTAACGCTCGCGGCCGGGGTCGGGTGCGAGCGCGGCGTCCGGCGCCCGCGCCGGGCAGCGGCCCACGGGCGCCGTGGACGCGGGCCGAAATACGGACCGTGCACCCTCCGTCGAAGCCGGGCTCGGAGCGCGGCCGCCGCTTCGTGGCTCCGGTCCGGCGCTCCCCCTGCGCCTGGAGGTGACCGCTTAAGGCTGCTTCCTTCCGGACCTGACCTGGTTCACGGGCCTTCATCGCCGAGGGACCGGACCATCGCCGCCACGAGGGGGGCGCTGACCCCGGGCCTCCAACCCCTCGAGAGGGAATTCAGCCCCGCTAGAGCGGATTGCGGGTACAGGGCACCGCTAGCACCCCGCCTAGCACGGTCCGTCGGAAATCGTAGCGGTCGCCCGCAGCCGGACACATAAGCCCCGGCCTGTCAGCAGGATTACAACCTAGTAACAGAAAAGATGTGTATTGAGTTACAGGATGTTTGCTGAACGTTTGGCAAGGGCAGTACGGACGCTCTAGGCTTTGTCGAGTGGGCGGGCGCCATTGCGAGGAATGCAACTCCGAGGTCGATGTGGATGAAGGCCTCGACCGTTATGTCACTCTGAAATGCTGACCGAAGGACAGGGGAGCGTCAAACTCGTCGCACGGTCCGCCGGGCGCAGCGTGCGGCTGCTGGTGGCCGACGGGCACGACCTCTATCGCGTCGGTCTGGCGTCGCTGCTCGGACATCAGCCGGGGATCGAGATCGTGGCGCAAGCTTCGGGCGGACGGATGGCGGTACGGCTCGCGCGGGAGTTGCACCCCGACGTCGTGCTGCTTGACCCGAGGATGGCTGACATCGACGGGCTCACGGCGACGCGTGCGATCGTGGCCGACGACCCCGCGGTGCGGATCGTGTTTCTGACCGTGTCGGTCGAGCACGAGGACGTCGCGGCCGCGGTGGTCGCCGGCGCCTGCGGCTACCTGGTCAAGGACTCGCCGATCGAGGAGATCATGAGTGCCATTCGATCGGCCGCCGCCGGCGACGCGTGGCTGTCCTCCCGTGCCGCCACCGCCGTGCTCGACCGGGTCCGCAGCCATGGCGTCGAGCCCGAGCCGACGGGCGACGGGACGCCCCAGCTGTCCCCACGCGAACTCGAGGTGCTGCGGCTGCTGGCCCGTGGACTGGAGAATGCGGAGATCGCCGCGTCGCTCGGGATCGGCCCGCGAACGGCCAAGAACCACGTCTCTAGCATCCTCGCGAAGCTCGGCGTGACCAACCGAATTCAAGCGGCGGTCTACGCGGTGCGGCGCGGACTTGACTGAGGCAGGCCGGCGAGCCCGCGGCTCGGCGCAGCACGAACCCGAAGCCCAAGTCCGGGCCGAGATCGCTTCGGGCGCTGACCGTCATCGTCCGCAGTACGGTTAGCGCGCGCCGCAGCGAGCTCGCCACCTCACGGACGCGCCGCTCGTCTCCGGCCGTGGCTGGAGCGCCGCTGACGGATCCACCCGGGCGCTGGTCCTGCGCCAGGGTTGCCTCCAGCACCATCAGCACGTCGAGCCCGAGCTCAAGCGCCGCCTCTAGATCCGCGCCCGAGGGGCTTGGGAGGGTCATCGCCGTATCCTCGTGGCGCTCGTCGCACCGAGCAATGAGCCGTGTGGCCGTGTCGGCGTTCAATTTTCACGATCACGTCCCCGGCCCGCCGGAGCGCCGGGCGACTAGGTCCGCGCGAGAGGCTCGGCGGCGTCGCCGTTGGTCGCCACCGTGCTGCGACGACTCGCTTCGATCAGCTGCGCCCGATCCTCGACTCCGGCCTTGTGCACGAGCTCGGAGATGTGGCGGCGAACGGTCACCGCTGAGATCGCGAGCCGCTGCGCGATCGCGGCTGTCGAGTGTCCACGCCTCAGCATCGCGAGCACCTGTGCCTCCCGGTTCGTGAGGCCTCGCGTGCCGAGCGAAGCGCCGCTGCGGAGCGCCAGCAGGAGGTCCAGCACCATGCCCCGCGGGACGACGGCTTCGCGGCCGACGGCGGCTTCGACCGCGCGTCGCAGCCGGGTCGCGTCGACCCTCCCAGGGAGGTAGCCGACCGCGCCGGCGCGAACCGAGTCGAGCAGGTCATCCGGGTCGTGCGTCCCCGCGAGCACGATCGTGAGCGCGGCCGGCGCGACCTTGCAGATGCCTTCCACGGCGGCGATCCCGCCGCCGGGAAGCTCCATCCCGACCAGGCAGATGTCGGGTTGCAGACGCTGCGCGGCGAGGATCGCATCGTGCGCTCGGTCGGCTTCGGCGCACACCTCGAGCAGCTCGCCGATCGCCATCCGGACGCCCATCCTGGTGGGTGCGTGATCGGCGATCAGGAGGCGTGGTCGCATGCTCAGCTGATGGCTCCCCTCGAGCCGTCGACCCCCTGAGCCCCGCGCGTGGTCCCCGTCAGGGGGGGTTCCTGCCAATGGACGAGCCATCCTAGCTACTCGACAGTCCGGAATCGAGAGATTCGAGGCAGCACCGTACTTACGTATGGTGGCGCTCGTTCAAGCGTCTGAACGCCCAGTACTCCAAGTGGGCAGTTGCCGGTCTGTCGGCGCGTCGCCATGATTGCCGCTAGCCGAAGGTTGATCTTCGGGCCCTACGAACGTCTGGCAGGGGGGTTCTAGAGCATGCAACCACCGATCCACAGTGATCGCGTGCGGTGGGTCGTCCCACGATGAAGCGCCTGGTAATCGTCGCCGACAACCGGCTGATGGTCGAGGGCATCAGCGCCGGGCTGCGCCGCGAGGGCTACTTCACGATCCTCGGGCACGTAGATGGACGGACCGCGTCGGTGCCGGCGATCGTCAAGGCAGCGCCCGACGTGGTGATCGTCGATGACATGCAGCACTACGATCGAGCCGCGGCGATGATCCGAGAGATCAAGACGGCCGCGCCGAACGTCGTGGTGCTGCTGCTGACCGCCCGCATGGACGACGACTGGCTCGCCGAAGCGTTCGAAGCCGGCGCCAACGGCGCGGTCTCGAGCACGATCAGCCCGGTCGCGCTGGGGACGCTGGTGCGCGAGACGGTGAACGGGAACGTCGTGCATCTGTTCGCCTCCTCGAGACGCCGCCGCATCGCCGCGGCGAACGATTGTCCGTTGACCTCACGCGAGCTCGAGGTGCTTCAGCTGCTGGCCGCGGGCCGTACCAACAGCGAGATCGCGCGCCAGCTCTGGGTGACCGAGCAGACGGTCAAGTTCCACCTCTCGAAGATCTATCGCAAGCTCGGCGTGGCCAACCGGACCGGCGCGAGCCACTACGCGCACACCAATGGCCTGCTGGAGTACGCGGCGGTGGGCGCGTAGACGGCGCGACCGGCGTCAGGCGGTGGAGGCGCGCTGGCGCACGAGCGCCACGGGCGTCCGCAACAGCAGCCTGAGGTCGAGCCAAAGCGACCAGTCGCGCGCGTAGGCGACATCCATGTCGAGCGCCTCGCCGTAGCTCGACTTGGCGCGCGCCGTCACCTGCCACAAGCCGGTGAGGCCTTGGGGCACCTGGAAGCGCTCGAACTGGTAGGGCTGGTAGCCCTCGGTCTCATATGGGATGCAAGGCCGCGGCCCGACCAGGCTCATCTCGCCCCGCAGCACGTTGATCAACTGCGGCAGCTCGTCGAGGCTCGTCCGGCGCAGCCAGCGTCCGACGGAGGTGACTTGAGCCGAGCGGTCCAGCTTGTAGATGCCGCCGGGGGCCGGTTGCGCGCCACCGGACATCGATTCCCGGACATACGCACGGTGCAGCGACGGGTCGGTTCCGACTTTCATCGTCCGGAACTTGAGCAGCGTGAACTGCTTCATCTTGGCGCCCAGCCTGATCTGGCGAAAGAGGATCGGCCCGGGCGAGTTGAGCCGGATGCGCAGCGCGATATAGGCGAACAACGGCGCGGTCAATGCCAGCAGCCCGGTGGCGATCACGATGTCCACAGCGCGCTTGGCGACGCGGCCGCCGGTGCTCAAACGGGCCGGCGGCAGGCTGAGGAGCGCGAGGCCCTCGACCGCGTGGACCGAGGCTCGCGGACCGGCCAACTCGAACGGCCTCGAGGCGAGGTCGATCTGCACGTCGAGGGCGTGGAGCCGACGGATCAGCTCGAGCGTCTGCGGCATCCGGCGGTCCGACAGCGAGATCACCACCCGCTCGACGTTGTGCCGCTTGATGATCTCGGGGAGGCGCTCCAGGGGGCCGAGGATCGTGAGCGTCTCCGGTAGGTCGGGCCGACGGATCTCTGGGTCGTCGTCGACGAACCCGACCACCCGCGTGCCGTATTCGGGATGCTTGATCAGCTTGCGGCCGATCAGCTGGCCGACGTAGTCGGTACCGACGATCGCGGCATTGTGGGCGAACGCGACGTTGCGCCGGCACAGCTCCCGCGCGAGCAGCCGGGCGACGGGCAGGATGCAGATCGCCAGCATCCAGAACGTGAGCAGCCTGACGAACCGGGGGTGCCCGATCCCGGTCAGGAACGAGGCCACCAGCAGGAGCCACACGCCCAGCGTCGCCAAGTGACCGACGTCGACGATCTCGTCGGCGGTGGAGTGGCCGGGGCGCTCGGCGTCGCGGTCGTAGAGCCCATGCAGCTTCGCGAGGAACACCCAGCACGGCAGGGTGACGCAGAACGCCGCAAGCTCCGCCGGCGAGCCCAGCGGCCCGAGCGATCCTGAAGCGGTGATCGTCCCGGCGAGCGCGAACGCCGCCGAGAGCGCCAGCAGGTCGGCGAGCTGGAGCGCGTGGCGCACGAGCCTTCGGTTGCGCGCACGGCCGGGTCTGGTGAGCAGGCCGAACCCGCGCTCGGCGAGCTCGCTGGCGGTGGGCGTGAGGCCCCGATCGTCGGTCTCGGTCTGCGTCAGCGCCCCGTTCGGGCCCGTGTGTTTGACCAGTCTCATGCTCGCCCCCGTCGATCTTCGCGCAGGACGGACGCGTGTAAAGGCGGTACCCGCCGTGGGGACGGTGGCGGTCTGCACCTTCGGGTAGCCGATCCGGGTCGCCGACACCGCGATGTCATAGCCTGGGTGGATGCGACGCCGTCGGAGTCGCGGGGTGCTGGTCGTCGCGGCGGTCCTGCTGCTGGGCGCGCTCGCGGTCGCGGCGCAGGCACTCGATCAGACGCGGGGTCCGCAGCGACGCCGGGCACCGTACTTCTTCAAGGCCGACCCGAACGCGAGCGGCAGCCTGAGGCCCTGGGATGCGATCGAGACCGGGGCGGAGCTGCCCGTGTTCCGTTACCCGTTGGGGGTGAGAAGCCCGGGGGTGATCGTGCCGGCAACCGACCCGCTGCGTCAGCAGGGAAAGGTGATCCAGGACACCGTGACCCCGCTGTCGAACTTCGTCGGAGGCGTGCCCGGCTCCGACTGGGCCGCGGTCTTCAACCCTCCGACGCGTTACTACGGCCAAAGCGGACAGGAGGACTGGGTCCACTTCCGCGTGATGTTCCCGCGACGAGCCTATCGGCCGACGAGCGGCGAGTGGAACTGGTTCTTCGAATCCCACGACGACTCCGGCTGGACTCGGTGGTACGCGGCCGGACAGATCCAGCCCGAGGTCCCCGAGCTCGCGATCGGCGTGGACAACGACCCGGGCACCCGACCGCAGCTGTTCATGCACGTCCGCGGCGGCCAGGACACCGACATGCACGCGCCGACTGCGATCTTCACCGACCGCCCCCTAAGGCGCAACCACTGGTATGGCTTGATGCTGCACGTGATCTGGTCCGCCGATCCCCAACGCGGACTCGTGCAGTGGTGGATCGACGGAAAGCGCGTCTACTCCCACCACCTGGCGGATCTCTGGCAGCGCCCGGACGGCTCCTACGATCACGTCAACGTCGACTTCAACAACTACCGACAGCACGCCAGCTGGAACTCGACCGTCTACTACGGCGTAGTCGAGATCGGTCCCACCCAAGCCTCGGTCGTGCTACCGCGCAGGTAGGATCGGCTCGAGCGTTCAGGCGAAGTGCCGGTAGAGGACTTGGCCCACGAGCCGTCCGAACGCCGGGGGGGCGGTGCGAATCGCCGCGTGCTGGAGCTGGGAAAGCTTAGCCAGCGGCCGCGGCGTGTGCTTTGCGCGCGCTTGCCCTGGAGCATGCGAAAGCTTCGTGTATGCGAGCCGGTGCTCCTGCGCCCCCCACTTGAGCTTGAAGGTCCGGAGACCTGGATTGTCGACGTCGGTCCGCCCGAAGTCGAACGTGTGCAAGCCTTGCTCGCTCCCGAAGCGGATCGCCTCGGCGGTCATAAGATCAACGGGTCGTTTCCCCTGCTCGCTTCGATCGGAGGCGGAGTACTTGTAGATCAGGGTGCCGTTCCAGCGCAGGAGCACCGCCCCGGCGATCACCTGCGTGCCCACCTGCGCGAGCATCACGAAGCCGAGGTCCTGGGCGAACAGCTCCGCGAACCCTCGGATGAAGCGCCTGGGCTGGATCGGGACTCCCTGCCGATGGCGGGTCTGAGCGTGCAGGCGGTAGAACGCGTCGAGCGCGGCTTCGTCGGTGCGAACACTGACAACAACGCCAGCGCGCCGCGCCTTGCGGAGGTTCTTGCGACACGCCCGATCGGTCTCGCTCTCCAGCTCGTCGAAGCTGCGCCCGAGCGCCACCGTGTGATGCCAGAAGCGGCCGCTTTCGTATGAGCCGGCGAGCGCGGTCCAGGGGGCATGAAGGTCGAGGGAGACCCGCTGGCGCGCGGACTCCGCGCACAAGGCGCGGGACAGCTCGAGCTCCAGCCGTGGCCCGGAGTCGGCGCGATAGAGCGGCGGCACCACGTCCGAGAATGGCAGGCTCACGAGCCGGGTACCGGTCAGCCTGCTCGCCACTCGAGCGAGCGGGACGCCCGCTTGGATCTGGCCATCGCGGTCGGTGAGGCAGCAGGCGAAGAGCTCGTAGCGGTACTGGCGCGCCAGCAGCGCGAGCCACGCTCGATGGTGGAAAGCCGTCGCCGCGGGCGCGGCGCAGACGAACTCGGACCAGCGGGGATCGATCAGCGGATTGATGCGCTCGAACTCGGGCTGGCCCGGCGCGAGCGCTCGGATTCGCGCGACTGCGTGAGCGCCTCTGGCCACGAGATCGACGGTGGCAGCTCGATCGGTTGCGCGCAAGCGCCCCCGGGGTCCCATTCGCGTTCAAAGCTTTGAACGTCCGAGGTGGCCGCCGACCTATTCCGCGCACCGCCCGCCGATGGAATAGTGGCCGCTCGGCGAGCGGGAGAAGCTTTGACCAGCGTGCAGACAGGCTTGGATGAGGTCGGGGGGTCGAGCGAGAGCGAGCGACTCTTCGACGCGACGAGCTTCCTCGACGAGGGCTTCGACGAAAGCACGGGATCCCCGCTGCTGGGGCTCTACTACGCGCTCAAGCCGTTGCTGCCCAAGAGGGCCTGGCTGATGGCACGCCGGCTGTACGCGCAGCGCCAATCCGCGCGGCAGTTCCCGGCCTGGCCGATCGAGCCGCTGCTGGTCGATCGGTTGCACGATCGGTTCCGAGCCGCGCTCGCGGACGGCGCCGAGCGAGTTCCGTTCCTGCACTTCTGGCCCGACCGCAAGCGCTTTGCAGTGATCCTGACCCACGACGTGGAAGGGTCCAAGGGAGTTGAGAACATCCCGCGTGTGCTGGAGATCGAGCGCCGTCACGGAATGGTGTCCTCGTGGAACTTCGTCGCCGAGGAGTACCCGATCCCGCCAGACGTGTTCCCGAGCCTGCGTGCGGCCGGGTGCGAAATCGGCGTCCACGGTGTACGGCACGATGGCTCGCTGTTCCGAAGCCGCGCAAGCTTCGATCAGCAGGTGCCGAGGATCCATCAGTACATGGCCGAATGGGACGCGGTCGGCTTCCGCTCGCCCTCCACGCACCGCAACGCGAGCTGGATGCCAGAGCTGCGCTGCTCGTACGACAGCTCATTCCCGGACACCAGCCCGTTCGAGCCTCAGCCGGGCGGCTGCTGCTCGATCTGGCCGTATTTCATCGGCGAGCTCGTCGAGCTGCCGATCACGATGGCCCAAGACCACACGATGTTCGAGGTGCTGTGCGAGTCCACGATCAAGCTGTGGGAGATCAAGAGCGACTGGCTGATCGACAACCACGGCCTGATCAACGTGTTGGTGCACCCGGACTATCTGCTCAGCGACTCGCGGCTGGAGCTGTATGACCAGCTGTTGACCAGACTCGCTGGTCGCACCGACGGCTGGCACGCGCTCCCCCGCGACGTCGCGGCGTGGTGGCGCGCCCGAGCCGAGTTCCAGAAGAGCTCGCCACCCCGGTCTGCCGAGATCGGCGGCTGGGCAGCGCGCGCCACCGTTGCCTACGCCCGCGGGGACGGCGAGCAGATCACCTTCGAGCTCACACCTGCGGACCGGCAGATCGATGTCGCTCGTGCGAGCGGCGCCTAAGCAGCTCGGCGACGATCGCCCGGCCTCCCTGGGCGCCGGGCGACGGGTGCTGATGCTCGTCCAAAACGCGCCATTACCACGTGATCGCCGCGTCTGGAGCGAATGCCTGGCGCTCCGCGACCAGGGGTTCGAAGTCGTCGCGATTTGCCCCCGAGGCCCGTCTGAGCACTCGGCCGTCAAGCGGCTGGCGGACATCGAGGTGCACACGTTCGTCGCGCACACCTCTGACGGAAGCACGCGCGGGTTTCTGCGCGAGTACGCCGGGTCGCTGTGGCGGATCGCTGCGATCACGCGCCGCCTGACACGTGATCGCCGGTTCGACGTCGTGCACGCCGCGAGCCCGCCCGATTTTCTGCTGCTCGCCGTGGCACATCTGCGTCTGCACGGCAGCAAGCTGCTCATCGACCACCACGATCTCTCGCCGGAGCTGTTCGAATCCCGGTTCGGCTCTCGTCGCGGGCCGATCTTCTGGGCGGTCCAGCTCGTCGAGCGGCTCTCCTTCGCCGTCGCCGACGCCGTCATCTCGACCAACGATTCCTACCGCCAGATCGCAGTGTCGCGAGGCCGCAAGCGAGCGGACCGGGTGTTCGTGGTTCGCAACGCGCCAGACCTCGAGCGGTTCTCCGTCCGTCACCGCGACCCTTCGCTGCGCCGCGGCAAGCGGCATCTGATCGTGTGGCATGGGACGATGGCACCGCAGGACGGGGTCGATCAGGCGTTGCGCGCACTGGGAGTGCTACGCGAGCGCCGTCAGGATTGGCACGCGGTGATGATCGGCGACGGCGACGCGGAGCCGGCGATGCGTCGCCTCCGTGACGAGCTGGGGCTGGAGGAGATGGTCGAGTTCACCGGCTGGCTCGATGATGGGCAGCTGGTGCCGTACATCTGCTCGGCCGACGTGGGGCTCTCGCCGGATCCCAAGAACTCGCTCAACGACGTCTCGACGATGATCAAGGTGCTCGAGTACATGGCGGCTGCCGTGCCCGTCGTGTCCAACGACCTCGCGGAGTCGCGCGTGTCCGCCGGCGACGCGGCGATCTATGCATACGACGGCCATCAGTCGTTTGCGGACTGCATCGAGACGTTGCTCGACGACCCGGCGCGACGCGAGGCGATGGGGCGCGCGGGGCGCCGCCGGGTCGAGGTGGCCCTGTCGTGGCAGAGATCGGTCGAACAGCTGATCGCGGCCTACCGGCAGCTGCTGAATGGCTGTGCGAAGGTCCAGTCCTCCCAACCCTGACGGGCGGTATTTGCACGCGGGGGCTTCCGGGTCCTAGGCGGGGCGGCCATCCTTGGCCGCATGTGTGGCGTGTGCGGGATCCTGAGCACGAACGGGAGCTTTCCCACGGACGTAGAGATCGCCGAGTCGATGCGCGATTCGATGGTGCATCGGGGACCGGATGACGGCGGGGTTTGGCGTTCGCCGGATCGCCGCGTGACGTTGGCTCACCGTCGGCTGTCGATCGTGGACCTGTCATCGGCGGGACACCAGCCGATGAGCAACGAAGACGGCACGGTCTGGATCACCTACAACGGCGAGATCTACAACCATGCGGCGCTGCGGGCCGAGCTCGAGGATGCGGGTCATCGGTACCGCTCGCACACCGATACGGAAACGATCCTGCATCTGTACGAGCAGGAAGGACCGCGGTGCGTGGAGCGGCTGCAGGGGATGTTCGCGTTTGCGATCTGGGATTCCCGCCGCGGGGAGCTCTTTCTCGCCAGGGACAGGCTTGGCATCAAGCCCCTCTACTACGCGATGCCCGCAGGCGGGTTCGTGTTCGGCTCGGAGATTAAGGCGCTGCTGGAGCATCCGGCGATCTCGGCGGACCTCGACGAGGAAGCGT
>JAFAZB010000250.1 GCA_019240015.1 Solirubrobacterales bacterium | reverse complement strand
GCGCCCTTCAGTCCAGCCGTTCGACCACGTAGTCGATGCAGCGTGTGAGCGCGGCGACGTCGTCGGGCTCGATGGCGGGGAACAGCGCGATGCGCAGCTGGTTGCGGCCGAGCTTGCGGTACGGCTCGACGTCGACGATCCCGTTGCACCGGAGCGTCGCGGCCAGCGCGCCGGCGTCGATCTGCTCGTCGAAGTCGATCGTGCCCACGACCAGCGAGCGCTTCGCCGGGTCGGACACGAACGGCGTCGCATGGGCGTGCCCTGAGGCCCACCCGTACAGGTGCGTGGAGGAGGCGGTCGTGCGCCGCACCATCGCGTCGAGGCCGCCCGCGGCGAGGATCCAGTCGAGCTGGTCGACGAGCAGCAACAGCGTCGCGATCGCCGGCGTGTTGTAGGTCTGATCCTTGGTCGAGTTCTCGAGCGCGATCGCCAGCGAGAGGAAGTCCGGGATCCAGCGCTTCATCGTGGCGGTCTGCTCGATCCGCTGGAGCGCGGCGGGGCTGAGCAGCGCCAGCCACAGGCCGCCATCCGACGCGAATCCCTTCTGGGGAGCGAAGTAGTACGCGTCGGCCTGTTCGAGCTCGACGGGGAGGCCGGCCGCGGCGGAGGTGGCGTCGATCAGCGTCAGCACCCCGCTGCCGGCGCCGGGCGCTCGCCGCACCGGCACCATCACGCCGGTCGAGGTCTCGTTCTGCGCCCACGCGATCACGTCCACGTCCCGCGGGTCGATCGCCGCGGGATCGGGCGCGTCCCCGGGCTCTGCCCGCACCACGACCGGATCGCGCAGGAATGGCGCACCGCGCGTACAGGCGGCGAACTTGGAAGTGAACTCGCCGTACACCAGGTGCAGCGCCCGCTCGCGGACCAGGCAGCAGGCGGCGGCGTCCCAGAACGCCGTCGTGCCACCGTTGCCCAGCACCACCTCGTAGCCATCGGGTGGCGCGAACAGCTCACGCAGACCGGCTCGCACGCGCGAGATCAGCTGCTTGACCGGCGCCTGGCGGTGGGAGGTTCCCATCACCGCGGCGCCGGCGCCGGCGAGGTGCTCGAGCTGCTCGGGTCGGATCCGGGAGGGCCCCGAGCCGAAGCGGCCGTCGGCGGGCTTCAGCTGGGAAGGGATTTCGAGGGTCGATGATTGAGCTGGGATCAAGCTCTAGGAGGAGAACTCGGTCTCGATCCAGTCCATCTGCGAGCGCAGCTCCTTGCCGACGACCTCCACCTGGTGGCCGGCCTGCTCGGAGCGCATCCGCTTGAAGCTCTCTTGACCGGCGCGGTTCTCGGCGATCCATTCGCGCGCGAAGTCACCCGATTGGATCTCGGCCAGCAGCTGCTTCATCGCCTCCCGCGTGGGCTCGCCGATCACCCGCTTGCCGCGGGTCATGTCACCGTACTCGGCGGTGTTGGAAATCGAATAGCGCATCCCGGCGATCCCCTTCTCATACATCAGATCGACGATCAGCTTGAGCTCGTGCAGGCACTCGAAATACGCCAGCCGCGGGTCGTAGCCGGCATCGACCAGCGTCTCGTAACCGGCCCGGACGAGCTCGGTGACGCCGCCGCACAGCACCGCCTGCTCGCCGAACAGATCGGTCTCGGTCTCGTCCTTGAAGGTGGTCTCGATCACCCCGCCGCGGGTGCAGCCGATTCCCTTCGCGTACGCCAGCGTGAGCGCCATGGCGCCGCCGGTGGCGTCCTGGTGGATTGCGACCAGGCCCGGCACGCCCGAGCCCTCCAGGTACTGGCGGCGAACCAAGTGACCGGGGCCTTTCGGCGCCACCAGCCCCACGTCGACGCCCGGCGGCGGGACCACCTGCTCGTAGTGGATCGAGAACCCATGCCCGAACAGCAGCAGGTTCCCGGGCGCGATCCCATCCTTGACCCCGTCGTCCCAAACCTGTTGGTGGCGCTCGTCGGGGACCAGCATCATCACCACGTCGCCCTCGCTCGCCGCGTCGGCTGGGTCGACCACGCGCAGGCCGTGCCCGCGCGCTTGCTCGACGCTGTCCGAGCTCGCCCGCAGCCCGACGACGACCGCGACTCCCGAGTCGTTCAGGTTCAGCGCGTGGGCGTGTCCCTGCGAGCCGTAGCCGATGATCGCGACTGTCTTTCCCTCGAGCTCACGTAGGTCCGCGTCGTCGTCGTAGAACATGGTCCGCAGGCTACATGGCCGCCCGGCCGGGGGGCTTTGGGGCGTGCGGGGGCGGCGGCCGCGGCTAGCGGCCGGCGAAGCGGCGCTCGAGCGCCAGCACCGCGTCGACGTAGCGCTGGGTCGAGCGGTAGGCGCCGATCGCCCGCACCGACTGAAGGCCCTGGTAGTAGCCCGCGACCGCCAGCGCCTGATCCCCCCCGGTCGCGGTCA
>JAFAZB010000098.1 GCA_019240015.1 Solirubrobacterales bacterium | reverse complement strand
GGGCGGCGGTCCGCCGGGCCGGCGGCAGCGGCGCATCAGCCCCCGTCGCGGACAGCGCGCGAAGGTAGGCGAGGTCCTCCGCGAGCACCCGTAGCGCGTCGTCGCGTTCGAGCGGCGCGCCGTGCCCCGGCACCACCGTTCCGGACCGCTCCACGTACGGGGTCAGCCTCTCCAGCGTGTCGAGATACCCAGGAGCCGAGCCACCGGGAGAGATCATCGGGATCTCGACCGGCGAGAGGTAGTCGCCGCACACCAGCACGCGCGCGGTCGGGATCCAGTACGCGACGCCGTCGGCTGTGTGCCCCGTGCCGTCCACCAGCTCCAGATCCTGCGCCTCCCCCAGCGACAGCCGCCCCGGGACGGGCAGCGGCTGCACGCCGGCAAGCGCCAGCGGCGCCCGGCCCTCGACGTAATGCTCCTCGTCGAAGCGCCGCAGCCCACGCTGGGCGGCGCCGGGCTCCGCTGCGAGCCGCGCCGCGGTCGACTCGGCGCAGCCCAGCGACGCGTCCGGATAGGCGAGGCGGCCCAGTAGATGGTCCCAGTCGCCATGCGTGGACAGCAGGCCGGAGAGTGGAAAGTTGGCCTGCGCCAGCACCCCCGGAAGCGCTTGCAGTTCGTCGGGGTACACCGGCGAGTCGATCACGAGCCCCTCGCCGCCCGAGCGCACCGCGGTGCAGGTCGTTGCCCACACGCGACTGACGAACACGATCACGTCGCGATGCAGCGCCAGCACGCGCATGGTGCCTTCGAGCCGCCGGGCTAGCCGACGTCGATCAGCTTGGCGGCCTCGCGCAGGTTCGCGACCTCCGCGTCGGGCTTCTTCTGTCCCGGCTCGAGCTGCTGCTTGCCGCGGTTGACCCAGATCACCGGAATCTTCTTCTTCAGGCAGGGCTCGACGTCGTGGTAGTAGCTGGCCGCGATGTGGACCCAGCCTCGCTTGCTGCCGATGCGCCGCTCGCACTCGGTGAAGTGAGCCGGATCGGGCTTGTAGGAGCGAACCTGCTGCGCGGTGACGACCAGGTCGAAGTCGAGCGGGATGTGACGCCGGGTCTGGCCCAGCAACTTGTCGTCGATGTTCGAGATCAGGCCGACTTGGTACTTCTTGGCGATCCGCTGGAGCACCGGGTTGGTCTCCTTGAACGGCTGCCAGCGCTGCACCGAGTCCGGCAGAAAGCCCGAGCGCGACGGCTCCAGGGGCCAGGCGAGCTGCTTCGCGATCTGCACCGCGGTGCGCCGCAACACCTCGGCGTACAGCTCGTAGGAGCCGGCCTGGATCTGTTGTTGGATCTCGTGGAACAGCGGGATCAGCTCGTCGCGCTCGATCGTGAAGCCGTCCCGCTCGGCCTCCCGGGTGAACGCGTCGTACGCGCCTGACTCCCAGTCGATCAGCGTGCCGTACACGTCGAAGGTGACAAACGCGATGTTCTTTGGGATCGCCATGGCGCGGGCATGATGCCATGGGCATCGAATCGCCTGCAGTTCGAGCCATCTGCCGGCCGGCCCGTCGCCGTCTGCGGCGTGGAGTCATTACAGTGCGTCAGCCGATGGACCTGCTCGAGTATCAGGGCAAGCAGCTGTTCGCCCGCCACGACGTCCCCGTCCCCAGCGGCCGGCCGGCGACCACGGTCGAGGAGGCCGTGACCGCTGCCGACGAGATCGGCTATCCGTGCGTGATCAAGGCGCAGGTGCAGATCGGCGGCCGCGGCAAAGCCGGAGGAATCAAGCTGGCCGCCGACCGCGATGCGGCGCAGGAACATGCGAGGGCGATCCTGGGAATGGACATCCGTGGGCTGACCGTGCACGAGCTGTGGGTTGAGGGCGCCTCCGAGATCGCCGCCGAGTACTACGCCTCGGTGGTGTTCGACCGCTCGGCGAAGGCGCCCCTGGTGATGCTCTCGACCAAAGGCGGGATGGATATCGAAGCGGTGGCTGAGGAGGATCCGGGCGCGATCGCCAGACTGCACGTCGACCCACTGCTCGGGTTTCAGGACTTCCACGGTCGGCGGCTCGCTTACGAGGCTGGCGTCGATGCCGACGTGGTGCGGCCGATCGGCGCGATGCTCGCCAAGCTCTACGACGCATTCGTCGCCGAGGAGGCGACGCTGGTGGAGGTCAACCCGTTGATCGTCACGCCCGCCCGCGAGGTCAAGGCGCTCGATGCGAAGGTCACGCTCGACGACAACGCGCTGTTTCGCCACCCGGAGAACGCGGCTCTGCGCGACATCTCGGCCGAGGACGAGCAGGAGCGGATGGCGAAGGAGCGGGGGCTCACCTACGTCAAGCTCGACGGCGACATCGGGATCCTCGGCAACGGCGCGGGGCTCGTGATGTCGACGCTCGACGTCGTCGCGCAGGCCGGTGGCTCGCCGGCCAACTTCCTGGACGCCGGTGGCGGCTCCAAGGCGGACGCGATCACCAGCGCCGTCGAGGTGATCCTCTCCGACCCCAAGGTGAGCGCGGTCCTGTTCAACATCTTCGGCGGCATCACCCGCTGCGACGAGGTGGCCAAGGGGCTGATCGAGGCGTTCGAGAAGATCAAGCCGGACGTGCCGTTCGTCGTCCGCCTCGACGGCACCAACGACAAGGAGGGCCGGCAGCTGCTCGCCGACGCGAGCCTCCCCAACGTGGTCACCGAATCGACAATGGACGGCGCTGCCAAGAAGGTCGTGGAGTTGGCCAACGCGGTATGAGCATTCTC
>JAFAZB010000015.1 GCA_019240015.1 Solirubrobacterales bacterium | reverse complement strand
CGGCTATCGATCGCTCGCCGAGGGCACCAAGGTGTCCTACGACGAGGAGGAGGGCCCTAAGGGCCCGAAGGCCGTCAACGTCCAGAAGCTGTAGACGGTCCAGCCGCTCCATGCCCCGGACGGGCGGCGATCAGCCGCGCGCGCCGGCGTGCTCGTAGGTCTGGCTGGCCCGTGGGTCGGCGCCCGCCGACTGTCGCGATTCGGGCCGGCGAGGCGCAGCGCGGCAACTAGGATCGCCTGCGATGGCCGACTGGGTGACGATCTCCTCGCTGGCGACCGCCGGAGGGACGCTGGTGCTCGCGGTGGCGACGTTCAGCTCGGTGAAGTCGGCCAACCGCTCTGCTCGGGTCGCGGAGCGCTCGCTGCTGGCGGGGCTGCGCCCGGTGCTGATCCCCTCGCACGAGGACGATTCGTTGGAGCGCGTGAGGTTCGGCGACGGCCAGGTGCTGACGGTCTCCGGCCACGGTGCAGCGATGGACGTGGCGGGTGAGAACGTCTACCTCGCGATCGCGCTGCGCAACGGCGGGTCGGGCCTGGCGGTGATTCACGGCTGGAGAGTCGAGGTGGCCGAGCGAGCGGCGTCGGTGGCGCCGCCGCGGGTGGACGACTTTCGCCGCCAGCAGCGGGACCTCTACGTGCCCGCGGGGGAGACGGGCTTCTGGCAGGGCGCGATCAGGGATCCCGATGACCCCAGCTACGAGCCCCTCCGTGCCGCCGCCCGGAGCGGAGCGGGCGTGATGGTCGACCTCCTGTACGGCGATCACGAGGGCGGGCAGCGCACGATCGCACGGTTCGCGATCAGGCCCTGGGAGGAGGTGGAGGGGGACCGCGCCGACGTGCTTCGTTACTGGAACGTCGACCGCGACGATCCGCGTTAGCCGGCGCCGTCGTCCTCGCCGCTCGGGGGAGAGTCCTCGCCGGCGTCCTCGTCCTCGCCCGGCACGGCCCCGGGCACCTGGGCGTCGTGCTGCTTACGGCGCCAGTCCTGGCGCACGTCGTCGATCTCGCCGCGGAGCTCCTGAGCCTTGCGCGCGAGCTCCTTGGCTTCCTGCTCGAGCGCCTCGGCCAGCTGCTCGTGTTCGGGCTCGGCCATCAGCTACAGGGTGACCGCGCGGCGCGCGCCTCAAACCGCCGTCGATCGTTGTGCGTACAATCAGTAAGCAGCGAGGAATCTGCAAGCGGTGTGACGCACGCGCATACGGAAGGGGCTTAGTTGAGCAAGGTTGTCGAGGAGCGCGAGCGCGTGATCATCCGCTTTGCCGGAGACTCCGGTGACGGGATGCAACTCGCCGGGAGCCGGTTCACCGACGCGACCGCGGTCGTCGGCAACGACCTCGCGACGCTGCCCAACTTCCCCGCGGAGATCCGGGCTCCGGCTGGGACGCTGGCGGGCGTGTCCGCGTTCCAGATCCACTTCGCCTCCCAGGACATCCTGACCCCGGGCGACGCGCCCAACGTGCTGGTCGCGATGAACCCGGCGGCGCTCAAGGCGAACCTGGCGGAGCTCGACCGCAGCGCGACGATCATCGTCAACGAGGACTCGTTCAGCAAGCGAAATCTCGAGAAGGCCGGCTATGACTCGAACCCGCTCGAGAACGGGTCGCTCGCCGCCTACCGCGTCCACCGCATCCCGATGACCACGCTCACCACCCGCGCGGTCGAAGGGATCGAAGGCGTCACCACGCGTGACGCCGCCCGCGCGAAGAACCTGTTCGCGCTCGGGGTCCTGTCGTGGCTCTACGGCCGTCCAAGCGATGTGACCAAGCGCTGGATCGAGCGCAAGTTCGCGCGCAATCCCGCCGTCGCCCAGGCCAACCTCACCGCGTTCAACGCCGGCTGGTCGTTCGGCGAGACGACGGAGCTGCTCGACGTGCAGTACCGCGTCAAGCCGGCCACCGACGTCCCGCCCGGCACGTACCGAAACGTCAATGGGACGACCGCGCTGTCGCTCGGGTTGGTGGCGGCGAGCGTCCGCAGCGGGCTGCCACTGGTGCTGGCCAGCTACCCGATCACCCCGGCCTCCGAGTTGCTGCACGAGCTGTCTCGCCACGCCAGCATCGGCGTGTCGACGATCCAGGCCGAGGACGAGATCGCGGCTGCGGGGATGGCGCTCGGCGCGGCCTTCGGCGGGCGCCTCGGCGTTACCGCCACGAGCGGGCCCGGGATGGACCTCAAGGCCGAGACGATCGGGCTGGCGGTCGCGCTCGAGCTACCGATGATCGTGATCGATGTCCAGCGCGCCGGGCCGTCCACCGGGATGCCGACGAAAACCGAGCAGTCCGACCTGCTGATGGCGCTGCACGGGCGTCACGGCGAGTCGCCGCTGCCGGTGATCGCACCGAGCACTCCCGGGGGGTGCTTCGAAGTGGCGTTCGAGGCGGTCAGGATCGCGATCCGCTACCGCACGCCGGTGATCGTCCTGTCGGACACGTTCCTCGCCTCATCCTCGGAGCCGTGGCGGGTCCCCGACGTCGCGGGCCTGCCCGGGATCGACCCGGCGTTCGCGACCGCTCCGCAGGCGGGCGGCGAGGACGAGTTCCTTCCATACAGTCGTGACGATCGGCTCGCCCGGCCATGGGCGATCCCGGGCACAGCGGGTCTCCAGCATCGGATCGGCGGGCTCGAGAAAGCGGACGGCAGCGGCAACATCTCCTACGACGGCGCCAACCACGAGCGGATGACGGAGCTGCGGGCCGCCAAGGTGGCCGGGATCGCCGAGGAGCTCCCGCCGCTGGCGGTCGACTCGCAGCCCGGGG
>JAFAZB010000521.1 GCA_019240015.1 Solirubrobacterales bacterium | reverse complement strand
CTCGGCTACGCCGTCCAGGTGTGCGCCGATCAGGTTGTGCGCTTCGTCGTGCGGCAGCGCCTCGATTCCGATCGGACTGGAGATCGCGATCAGCGCGAGGTCGAGTCCATCCGCGTGGAGGAGCGCGGCCCGCCTGTCGGGCGACTCGGAGGCGACCTCGATCACGTACGGGTGCTCCGCCGCGCAATGCACGACCGCGAGCCCGCCCTCGCGTCTTACGAAGGGATGGTTCCTGCGCGCCTCGAGCGCATCCAAAAGCGACTCGGTCCAGATGTGCTGATGAAGGTCGCCCCGCATCGGGGGACGGATAGTAGCAAGTCAATCGACTTAGTACACATTAGCTTGGATGCTACGTGGAATGCTCACACAGAGTTGGGTGGGGGGCATCTCGGACGGCGTGCGTCGTCGCGTACGCAATGCGCACGTCGAACGGCGTCAAATTGGCGCGCGGACGGCTCAAGCAACCCTTGAATGCACCCGATAAGAGCGGATATATGCGACCTCGACGGCAGGGGATGGGGCGTCGGGCGCCCGCAGCGCGTCGGACTCGCCCCGGGACCGTGGTGGGCGGAATGCTCGTCGCCTGGGCCCTGGTGATCGGCGCGCTGACCTGGTTTCTGGCGGATTCGCAGTCCAAGAGCCGTGCTTCGCTGGCACAGCGCCTGGACGCGCGGGCTCAGCTCGGGGCCGAGTTCATCTCGCTGTATGTCGGGGACGTGCTGGCACACGAACGTAGCGATGCGCTGAGCTGGCTTCAGGTCCCGCACGTCAGCGAGCGGCGCTTCGAGAGCACCACGGCAGGCCTGGGCCTCGGTGCAGCGGTGCTGCTGGATGGGCGTGGACGCCTACTCGCGGTCGTTCCCGCGAAACCGTCGCTGCTCGGTCACGTGATGACCGGAAAATACGCGCATCTCGCGGCTGCGGTAGCCGGACATACCGCGGTGTCCGACGTGGTGCCGTCCGCGGCGCGCAGCTTGCCGGTCGTCGCCCTCGCCGTCCCGTTTCCCGCCGCGAGCGGCAGGCGCGTGTTCAGCGGTGCCTACCAGATCGCGCACACGCCGCTCGGGACCTATGTGAGCCACATGATCGCTACTCCTGGCCACCGCGCCTACCTGATCGACGGCGCGGGCAGGGTGATCGCGGGACCCCCCGCGGAGCCCACTACGGCGCAGACGCTGGCCCAGGCCGACCCCAGGCTCGCCAGCGCCGAGCGGGCTCAGATCAGCGGCTCATACTCGACTGCCGCAGGGCAGCAGTACTTCGTACGCGTCCCGGTCAGCGGGACGGGCTGGCAAGTCCTGGTGACTGTTCCCGAGTCACAGCTCTATGCCTCGGTCGACGGCCCGACTAAGTGGTTGTCGTGGCTGGCGGTGGCTGGCTTTGGCCTCGCAGGTCTGGAAATCATCCTGCTGGTCACGCGGCTGATGCGCAGCCGAAGGAGTCTCGTGGAGCTCAATGCCGAGCTCGACGGGCTTGCCCACTTCGACTCGCTGACGATGCTCAAGAACCGACGCGCGACCGAGGAAGCGCTCGAGCAGACGCTCAGCGCTGCGCGCCGGCACCACCACGACGTGTCCGTGCTGCTGATCGACATCGACCACTTCAAGTGCGTCAACGACGAGCTCGGTCACCGCCGCGGCGATGAGGCCCTGCGTCACTTCGCCAAGGTGCTCGAGTCGACGCTGCGAACCGAGGACGTGGCCGGTCGCTGGGGCGGAGAGGAGTTCCTGGTGATCCTCCCCTCGACCGACGGCGACGGCGCAGTCAAGATGGCGGAGCGCCTGCGGGCGGTGGTCGCGAATACCCCCGCCCCGATGCGCAATGAACCGCCCCGGCCGATGACCGTCACCGTGGGGGCAGCCGAATGGCGGGCCGAGAGCATGGAAGAGCTCGTCGCTCGGGCCGACGAAGCGCTTTACGCCGGCAAGTCCGCGGGGCGCAACACCGTTGCGCTCGCCAAGCCGGCCGTCGCCGGCGAGCCTCAGCTGGTCTGAGGAGGTATCGGAGGGCCCATCGTGGGGCCCCGCTCCGCGCCCTACTCCCCCTTGACCAGGCCCACCACGTGGCCCTCCGGGTCGGCGAAGTGCGCGATCGTGGGGCCGCCCGGCACCTCCATCGGCTCCCTCACGGTGCTGCCGCCCAGCGCCTTGATCTGATCGAGCGCGGCCGCCGGATCCTCCACCTGGACATAGAACATCACGTGCTCGTCGCCTTCGCCGGTGGCCCCGACGCCGCCCGCGATCGTTTGCTCGCCGCCAGTGTCGACCATGAAGTACTGACCCTCCATGACGTCCTGGAGCTGCCAGCCGAACGCCTCGCCATAGAACCTGGCCAGGGCGCCGGCATCCTTGCCCAATACCTCGAAATGTACGACCGGATTTGGCACTACCCCTCCTCGGCTCGATGGACGAGGAAACCGTAGCCGAGCGATACGGGGCACGTGTTACCGCCGCAAGGCTGGAGCCGGCGCAGAAGATCGCGGTCGCGATTCCCCACCAGCCGGCCGGACCTGCCTCGCCCCTCCCGATTGGGGGGTAATTACCGGCCATTTCATAGGGGCGCCAGAGGGTTCTTTGGGCCAGAGTTCAAACATACGGTGAGCAATTCACGCTCCGACATCGACCGCCGCCCGCGCTTCGAGATCCTGCCGCTCGGCAAGAGCGAGGAGGAAGCCACCGAGCTTTCCGAGACGCTGCGCTTGACCGTGACCTGCTCGCCGAAGCACGGCCCCGACACCTCGGTCGAGGTGGGCGCTCGCCTCCGGGCGCTCGGTCACGCCGTCACCGTCCACGTCGCCGCGCGGATGGTCCGCGACCACGCGCATCTGGACGCGCTGCTCGCGGGGATGGCCGACGCCGGGGTCGACGACGTGTTCGTGATCGGCGGCGACGTCGCCCCACCGCGAGGCGAGTTCAGCTCGGCCGTGGAGCTCGTGCCGGCGATCGCCGAGCACCCTCGCCGCCCGGCGATGATCGGGATCGCTGGTTACCCCGAGGACCATCCCCTGATCGACACCGACGAGCTCGAGGAGGCGCTGGCACAGAAGAGTGCCCTGGCGTCGTACATCACCACCCAGATGTGCTTCGATGCGGACGTCCTGCGCGCCTGGATCGTGCGCCAGCGCCAGCGCGGGATCACGCTCCCCGTTTTCATCGGCGTCCCAGGGAAGGTGGCGAGGGGTCGGCTGCTCGAGATGTCGATGCGGATCGGCGTGGGGCCTTCGCTGAAGTTCCTACGCAAGCAGCGGGGTATCTGGAACCTGTTCGGCCGATCCGCGACCAACCGGCTCTTGAAGGAGCTGCTGCCGTCGCTCGACGACTCGGAGCTCAACATCGCTGAGTTTCATTTCTTCACCTTCAACCAGCTCGTGGATACATGGCGCTGGCAGCAGGAGAAGCGTCCAGCGGAGGCCGGCCGCGGAAGCTACAAGGGATCGGTCGCCGTTGATGCGATGTCGATCGTGAGGAGGACATGACAGATGAGTGAGCGCAGCCTTCAGGACCTCTTGCAAGAGGCTGAGAACCCGGCAACGCTGGTCCGCAACTCGCAGCTCGGGCCGTACGTGTACCCGACCGTTCAGAGTGAGTTCTCGAACTGGCGAGACGAGCAAGCCGCGTGGCGGGATACGTGTGCGCTGTTCGATCAATCGCACCACATGACCGATCTAACGGTCGAGGGTCCCGACGCGCTTGGGCTGTTCTCTCACTTGGGGGTGAACACGTTCGGGAACTTCCAGGTCAACAAGGCCAAGCAGTTTGTCGCCTGCAATCCCGACGGCTACGTGATCGGCGACGCGATTCTGTTCTATCTCGACGAGAACCGCTTCCGGCTGGTGGGGCGGCCCTCGGCTCACAACTGGGTTCAGTACCACGCCGAGACCGGCGACTACGACGTGAAGCTCGATCGAGATGAGCGGACGGCGGTCAACCCCAAGGGCCGCCGGGAGCTGTACCGGTTCCAGGTGCAGGGCCCCACGGCGCTGCAAGTGCTGGAGAAGGCCACCGGCTCGGGCCTACCCGAGATCAAGTTCTTCAACATGGGCGAGCTGGAGATCGCCGGGCACGCCGTGCGAGCGCTGCACCACGGGATGTCTGGCGCCCCGGGGCTGGAGCTGTTCGGTCCGTGGGAGGAGGGCGACGACGTGCGCGGGGCGATCGTCGAGGCCGGCAGTGAGCTCGGGCTTCGTCAGGTCGGGTCCAGGGTGTACGCCACCAATACGCTCGAGTCAGGCTGGATCCCCTCGCCGCTGCCGGCGATCTTCACCGGCGAGCAGCTCGAGGCCTATCGACGCTGGCTGCCGGAGAAGGGCTACGAGGGCACCGGATCGCTCGGCGGTAGCTACTACTCGGATGACATCACTGACTATTACCTGACCCCCCACGATCTTGGTTACGGACAGTTCGTCAAGTTCGACCACGAGTTCATCGGACGGGAAGCACTTGAGGCGATGGGAGACGAGCCGCCGCGCCGGAAGGTGACCCTGGCGTGGAACGGCGAGGACGTGGCACGCACGATGGGGACCATGTTCCAAAAAGGGGATGCGGCCAAGTACATCGACCTGCCATTGTCCAACTACGCGACCTGGCCATACGACAAGGTGCTCGACGGCGACCGAATGGTCGGCGTCTCCACCTTCTCCGGCTACAGCTACAACGAGCGCTCGATGCTCTCACTGGCGATTCTCGACACCGAGGTCGAGATCGGCGCCGAAGTGGTGCTGGTGTGGGGCGAGGAAGGTGGCGGCAGCCACCGGCCGGTGGTCGAGCGCCACGTGCAGACCGAGATCCGGGCCGTGGTCAGTCCGGTGCCGTATTCCGAGGTGGCGCGCACTACCTATGCGGAGGGCTGGCGGACCAAGGCTGGGGTCCGATGAGATGGACCAGGCGGCCCGGGCCCGCCGCGCCGCTCCGGTCCAGCCCGCGCCGTGCTGTCCGCCGTGTAGACGGCGAGCCGGCGCATGGCGGCTGGCTGTGGACCGAGGTGCGCCGGCGGGCCGAGCGCTGGCGCGCCGTGCACCACCCGTTCTTGCAGCGCTGGCGCGCAGGAGAGCTGAGCTGGGTCGAGCTGCAGGCGTACGCCAGCGAGCACCATCACGCCGTCGTGGCGCTGGCGAGCGCTTCACGGCACGCGGCCCAGCTGGCCGATGGCCCGTTGGCCGACTCGCTGTGGCGCCGAGCAGCCGATGATGCGCGTGAGATCGAGCTGTGGTGCGATTTCGCCGCGGCGACCGGTTGGTGCGAGGCATCCTCGTGGTACTTCGCCCAGGATCCGCTGCCGAGCACGACGGCCTGCTCGCAAGCGTGCTCCGGCGGCATGGGCCGGTCGCTGGGCGAGCATCTGATGATCCTCTACGCGCTCGACTCCACGCAGCGCGACGCCGTGTCGCTGCAACTCGATGCGCACGGTTCCTACCAGCTGTGCGATCGGCGGGCCGTCCAGTATTTCCGGCGGCGGACCGAGCGCGCCGGCGCCGGCGCCGCACAGGCCAAGGCTGCGCTGGCCGCGGCGGCGCCGGCTAACGACGAGCTCGCGCTGCTGCGCTGCGCCGAGACGACGTACCGCAGCTATTGGGAGCTGCTCGACGGGGTCCAGGCGTTGAGCCGGGAGCCGATGGCTGCGCTCGCGAGCTAGAGCCCCGCGACCTCGCCGAGCTGGGTCAAGCGAATGCTGTTGCCGGAGGGATCGCGGAACCCCGAGTCGATGCCGTACGGACGGTCCTCGGGCTCCTCGCTGAACTCGACGCCCGCCGCCTTGAGCCGCTCATAGTCGGCGTGGATGTCCTCGGTAGTGAGGAAGATCGTCCCCGCGAACCCCTTGGCCATCAGGGTTCGGACCTGCTCGCCGGTGTCGGCATCCATCACCGGCGGGCCGGGTATCGCCATCAGCGCGATCGACACGTCCGCTTGACCTGGCGGCGCCACGGTCAGCCAGCGGAAGTTGCCGAGCTCCGGCACCGTGACGTCGGCTCGGACCTCCATCCCCACCTTCTTGGTGTAGAAGTCGAGCGCTTCCTGTTGATCGTGTACCCACAGCTGAGCGTTTGACAGTTTGATCATCTGGTCCTCCGTGGTCGCGGTGCTGGGATCGGGGGCCAGACTATTTCGGACCGCTGCCGTTGTCTTCTCGAAACGTGCTGCGTTGCGGCCGGCCGTACAGTCGGATCACGCAGGCCGGGATCAGCGCGTAGTCGGCGGGCGGTGGGAAGCTCGCCCGGTACGCGGCGGGGGAGACACCATAGGTACGGGTGAAGCTGGTCGTGAACGAGCCCACGCTCCGTAGCCCGATCGAGAAGCAGATGTCCGAAACCGAGCGGTCGGTTGCCCTCAGCAGCGCGGCGGCGCGCTCGAGGCGCCGCGTGAGCAGGTAGGCATGTGGCGACTCACCGTACGCGCGTCGGAACTCGCGACTGAAATGCGCGGGCGAGAGGCCGGCGGCGCTGGCCAGATCGCCGACCGCGAGCGGCTCGAAGTACCTCGCGTCGGCGAGGTCCTTGGCGCGCAGGAGGTGGCGGGCGGGCGGGACGAAGGCCACGCGCTGAGCGTATCCGGCGACGGCAGTCGGGCTGCGGCTGGTCGTCGCGTACGCTGGAGCCGTGCGCGAGCATGAAGCCATCCGTCCCGACGATCGCGAAGCCCGCTCGCCGTCGCTGCCGGTGCGACTCGGGATCTCGTGGCTCACCAACGCGCTGGTGCTCGCGGTGGTGGCCGCGCTGATCAGCGGGGTGACGGTCAACAGCGCGGGTGCGCTGCTGGCGGCGGCCGCGGTGTTCGGGGTGCTCAACACCGTTCTGAAGCCGTTCCTGAGGCTGGTCACGCTGCCGCTGGCGATCCTGACCCTGGGCATCGCGTGGTTCTTCGTCTCGGCACTGATGCTGGTGGTCACTGGTGACATCGTCGGCGGCTTTCACCTCCACGGCTTCTGGACCCTGGTGGCGGCGACCCTGATCGTGTGGCTCGTGAACGTCGCCCTGGACCTGACTCCCGGTCCGTGGCAGGTGACGGGGCGGCGGCGGCGACAACGCCGCCGCCGATGATCCGCTCACGCCGGCTCCGCCAGCACTCTCGCGGCGCGGATCCGGGAGGGCAGGACCGTGCCGCCCACCACCACCAACGCTAGAGCGAGCAGCACCGCAGAGCCGGTGACCGACGTAGCGACCGCGTGCGCGAGTGCGTAGCGACCGTCCGCTGAGCCGGTCGCACCCGCCAGCGGGTGGGCCATCGCTTCACGGCTGGCCGATGCGAACACGGTGGTCAGGATGCTGACTCCCAGCGAGCCCCCGAGCTGTTGCGCGGCGTTGATCAGGCCGGAGGCGGCGCCGGCATCGCCAGGTTCCACGCCGGCGATGCCGGCGGTGGTCAATGGGGTGAACGCCATGCCGATTCCCACGCCGAGCAGCACCAGCGGCAACGCGATCTGCGCGAGATACGAGGAGTCGAGCGATATCCGGCTCAGCCACACCATGCCGACGAGGGCGATCAGCAACCCGCCGCCCAGCAGCCGCACGTTTCCGAAGCGCGCCACCAGTCCGGGCACCCGCCGTACGACGGTGAACATCACCAGCGTCATCGGGAGGAAGGCGACTCCGGCCTGAAGGGCGGTGAAGTTGCGTGCTCCCTGCAGGAACTGGGTCATGAAGAAGAACATCGAGAACATCGCGCCGACGAGCAGGAGCCGGGCCAGGTAGGAGCCCGAGCGCTCCCGGCTCGCGAACAGTCGCAGCGGCGTGATCGGCTGCTCAGCCCGCCGTTCGATCGCCACGAACGCCGCCAGAAGCGCCAGCGCAGCCGCAAACGAGGCCACGGTTCCCGAGTCACCCCAGCCGTTCGAGGCGGCCCGCACGAACCCGTACACCAGCGCGCCCATACCAAGGGTCGAGCTCGCCGCGCCCGCCAGATCAAGCCGTCCGGGCCGCCGCTCGGTCTCAGCCAGATACCGCGGCGCCAGCCACATCAGCACCAGCCCCACCGGGACGTTGATGAACAGACCCCAACGCCAGGAGACCCACGCGGTGAGCATCCCGCCGAGCACCAGCCCGACGCTGCCGCCCCCGCCTGCGACCGCGGCGTAGGCCGCCACCGCGCGGGTGCGCTCCGGCCCTTCGGGAAAGCTCGAGGTCAGCAGCGCGAGCGTGGCCGGCGCAGCGATCGCGGCCGCGATCCCCTGGAGCGCGCGCGCGGCGAGCAGCCATTCAGCCGACTGGGCCAGCCCGCCGATCAGCGACGTGAGGCTGAACAGCGCCGTTCCGGCGATGAACACCCGGCGACGTCCGAGGATGTCTCCGGCCCGCGCGCCGAGCAGCAGCAGCCCGCCGAACGTGAGCGCATAGGCGCTTTGTACCCATGACAGCCCGGCGGCGGAGAAATGCAGCGCGCGATGGATCTGCGGCAGGGCCGTGATGACCACCGACAAATCGAGGACCACCATCAAGTAGGCGCCGAGGATGATTCCCAGCACCAGCTTGGGGTTGGCCGGTCGCCGGTCGCCGCTGGGTCGCAGATCGCGGGAGTGCGATCCTTGGCCGCGGCGGCGCTGTCGGTAGCGACGGCGGATTGTTGCGGGTAGGGCAGTTGCGGACATGGCGAAGCAAGCTCCCTTCGAGCAGACGGCGACTACTGGAGCGCCCCCGCTCAGCTGGATTTTGCGGCGGGTAAGCGCTAAACTGGAGGTCACCTCCGGAAACATCTGGAGGCGCCCTCCAGTTAGTATACGGAGGCACCCTCCGATTTGTCAAGCAATCCGATGCCCGTAGATCCCGTCGTTGCCCCAAGTCTCGTTCAGCGCTCCAAGCGCGCCGACGCGCAGCGCAACTACGACAAGTTGCTCGCCGCGGCCCGGACCGCGTTCACGGAGGCCGACACGGAGGCCTCGCTCGAGGACATCGCGCGCCGGGCGGGCGTCGGCATCGGCACCCTCTATCGACACTTCCCGACCCGGCAGGTCCTGATCGAGGCGGTGTACGTCGGTGAGGTCGAGGCTCTCTCGCGCTCCGCGGCCGACGTCGCGACCCTTCCACCGTGGGAAGCGCTCGTGGACTGGCTCCACCGGTTCGTCGGCTACGTCGCCACCAAGCAGGCGCTCGCCAACGAGCTGTTTGCGAGCGGCGGCAATTCGGATGTGTTCGCCGCTTGCCGCAGCACGCTGTACGAAGCGGGCGCGCCTCTACTCGAGCGTGCCCAGCAGGCAGGCATCGTCCGGACCGATGTCGACATCAGCGACGTGCTGCACCTCGTCAGCGGGATCGCCAAGGTCGCTTCGCTTTCCCCCGGTCAGGTCGGGCGGATCTTGGACGTGGCCCTCGACGGGCTGCGCCACGCGCCCGAGTAGGGCTGCGCGGCCCTGAGTGCGAGCTAGCTCGTTCCCGTCCACGGCTTGCCGGATGCCCACGAGTGCCAGGTCTCGACCTCGATCCAGGCGCTGAACCGACCCCGGTCACGCTGAGGGTAAGGCTCGCCCGTGTAGTGGCGCGCGAGGCGGTCGATGTCGTTCAGCTCGGGATCGGGATCGATCGAGCGCACACGACCGAGCAGCGTGACGTGGCGATACCAGTCGTCCCCGAGAACCG
>JAFAZB010000482.1 GCA_019240015.1 Solirubrobacterales bacterium | reverse complement strand
GCTCAGGCGGTCGAAGTACCTGGCGAAGATCGGATGACGAACCGCTGCGGAGCTGATGCCCCGATGGTGGCACGCGCGATCGAGCGTCAGCGCGGCGCACCGCCCGCAAGCGCGGCCGCCGGTCTTGACCGTATCCTGCTCGCCCGCTAGTGCGCCCTGCCAGAGAACGTCTACAGCCTCGTTGGTCGACTCCGTGAAGATCCGCGTCCTGATCGCGGTGACGCTGATCGGCCTGACGACGACCTCCGCGGCCACCGGCTCGGAGTCGCACCTCCGCGCGCCAGGCCTGCCCCGAAGCTCCGGCCCCCAGGTCGAGGTGGTGCTCACCAACGCCGGCCTGACGAGGGCGCTGACGCGGATGCCCGACCAGCGCTTCATCGCCCGCCGCACGCGTGGCATTCCGGTCATCAACGTCGATGACCGGTTGCGCTATCAGCGCATCACCGGCTTTGGCGCGGCGATGACTGACACCGCCGCATGGCTGCTCTACGACGAGCTCTCGCCGACGCGCCGCGCCGCCGCGATGAACGAGCTTTTCGGCAGGAGCGGGATCGACCTGAACTTCGTGCGGATCCCGATTGGCGCGTCGGATTTCACCGCCACGGGACAGCCGTACAGCTACGACGATTTGGCGCCCGGTCAATCGGACCCGTCGCTGGCCGGGTTTTCGATCGCCCACGACCAGGCCTACATCCTCCCGGCGCTTCGAGAAATGCTGCGCATCGACCCGGGGGTGGAGATACTGGCGAGCCCCTGGAGCCCCCCGGGGTGGATGAAGGCCAACCAGGCGCTCGATAACCCCGGGGCTCGGGGGACGCTGCTGCCATCCGCCTATCAGGCGCTGGCGAGCTACTTCGTCAAGTTCATCCAGGCATACGCCAGTCTGGGCGTGCCGGTCAGCGCCCTCACCCCCCAGAACGAGCCGCGCGCGGCCACGCCCTATCCGGGGATGACCTTCCCGGCCGCGCAAGAGGCGCAGTGGATCGCGCAGGACCTGGAGCCGGCGCTCGCGGCGGCGGGGCTGCGCCCGAGGATCTACGGAGGCGACGACACCTGGCTCTCGGATGCGCAAGCGCTGCTGGCGAGCCCGGCCGCCGCCGCGCTCAGCGGGATCGCCTGGCATTGCTACCGCGGCTTGGGGGCGATGAGCGCGCTGCACGCGGCCGATCCCTCGGTGGAGCAGATCGTCTCCGAGTGCTCGACCGGGATCGTTCCTTTCTCGGCCGCCGAGATCGCGATCGACGGGACGCGCAACTGGGCGACCGCGGTCGTGCTCTGGAACCTCGCGCTCGACCCGTACGACGGGCCCGTGCAGTCCGGCGGCTGCCCGCACTGCACGAGCGTCGTGACGATCAACGAGGCAGGACCGCACGAGGCGACGCTCGGCCAGAACTACTACCAGCTCGGGCAGGTCAGCAAGTTCGTCCGGCGGGGGGCGGTGCGGATCGGCTCCAACCGCTTCGTCACCGACTTCTACGACTCGACCGCGTCATATGGCGTCACCGCCGGTTTGGACGACGTGGCCTTCCTCAACCCGGATGGGAACCGCGTACTGGTCGCGACCAACAACTCACGAACGTGGGTCTCGTTCGCCGTCCGCTGGCGTAGTCGTTCATTCACCTACGGGCTGGCCCCCGGTTCGACGGCTACCTTCGTCTGGAAGTAGCACCGGAAGGCCAGCAACGCCAGCGTTGGCGCCAGCGCGATCGCCACCAGCGCCAGGAACCAGGGTTGGCCCGCGTCGGTTCCCTCGGTGAGCGTGTGGATCAGGCCCAGCAGCCACGCCAGCAGCGTGAAGCGATGAATCGTGCGCCAGCGCCGCTGACCGATCCGCCGGCGCAGGTAATAGGACAGGCCGAGGGCGATCAAGCCCCATCCGGCGAGGATCCCGGCCGCGGTGGCGAGCGTCCTGTAGGAGGAGGCGAACGGCAACGTGACGTCGAGCAGGCTGGGGTGAAGCCACTTGTCGGCGATCAGCGACAGGCCGTGCACGGCGATCGCGACCATCACCGACAGCGACAGGATCTCGTGGATGCTGCGGCGATCCGCGGCGTTGCCCTTGACGAGCTTGCCGGCCATCAGCAGCCCGAACCCCACCGCGGCGCTCGAGAGCAGCATCGCCACGGTGCCGGCCGCACGGCTGGTGATCCAGAACAGATGGGTGGAGGGGTCGGTGCTCATTGGCACGCGAGCGCGCCGGCTTGCACCAGCTCGTGCTCCCCGGTCTCGTAGACCACCAGCCCACCGTCGTGCGCGAGCCACTCCCGCGCTCGCTCCGGGCCGCTGAGCAGGGCCGCCTTGGCCCGCGCTTCGGCGAGCACCCCGGACCGAGCCCGCGCGGTGACCTGGACCACCCCGGTGTACGCGGGCCGCCCGCTCGCGGGGTCGAGCAGGTGGTGGGCGGGACGACCGTCGGCGTTCAGCCAGCTGCGCCTCCCGATCCCGCTGGTCGCGGCGGCGCCGTGCACGCCAGCGAACGTGTGCAGGACCGAGTCGTCGAACGGGCTGCTGACCTGCACCGGCCGGAGCAGCCCGGCGGCGCCGCCGAAGCGGACGTCGCCGGCGGCGTTGACCGCATAGGCGGCGTGGCCGCCCAGCACCGACGCGAGCACGTCTCCGAACAGCCCCTTGGCGACCCCGCCGCTGTCCAGCCGCACGCCGACCGGACGCGTGACCGTCGAGGCCAGCGGGTCGACGGCGACCGTGCGCCAGCGGCCGTCGCCGCGAGGCCCGGCGGGCGAGCGGCGCGGCGCGCGCCGCAGCGCGTACGCCAGCGGCACCGAGCGCGCGCCGAAGTGCTCGGCGTAGCCGGCTCGCTCGAGCTCGGCGACGAGCGTCGGGTCGAGCAGTCCGCCGGTGATGCTGGCCGCCTCCAGCGCGGCCTGCACGAACCGGGCCATGATCCCGCTCACCGGCACGACCTCATGCCGGTCGGCGTTCAGCCGCGAGAGCTCGCTTCGCGGGTCAAAGCGCGAGAACTGGGCGTGCCACTCGAGCATCCGCCGCCGAGCCCGGGCGGCAGCTTGGAGGGCGGTTCCCGCGGGGCCAGGGCCGGCGACGAGCACCGAGCACGCCCCGCCAAAGCACTCGAAGCGCTCGATCGCCTCGGCCACCGGTCGCGACCGGGTGGCACTCACGACTGGCTGCTGGTGACGGGGGTGGCGCTGCCCGAGGCGGTGGAGCCGGAGCCCGAGGTCGAGCTCCCCGTACCGGAGGCGCTCGAACCCGACGTGGTGGAGCTCCGCTTCGACAGGGCCGGGTCGTTGCCGGTGATCAGCTGCACGAAGATCACCGCCCACAGGGCGATGAACAGCGTCAGCGCGAGCGCCAGTACCCGCCGGCGGATCGCGCGCACGCGGCGGCGCCTCGCCCGCAGGCGAGCGGCGAGCACCCGCTTGGCCTCGGCGGGAGGCTGGGGTCGACGGGGACGGCCGCGTAGCGGAGCAGTGATCGAGGACATTGACTCGGCGATCCTCTCCGTGAGCTCTATGAGCCGCGTGTGAAACGCGTAGGAAGCGCGTAGGAAGGCGAGCACCGTGCGCGGTAGGATCGGGCGGTGCCCGATCGCCTCCACTTCACCGATTCCGACGAGTCCAACGAGCTGATCGCGACCGATCCGCTGGCGCTGCTGGTGGGGTTTGCGCTCGACCAGCAGATCACCGTCCAGAAGGCCTTCTCGGGGCCGCTCGCGTTGCGCGAGCGGCTGGGGCGATTCGACGCCGAGACGCTGGCGTCGGCCGACCTCGAGCCCGTGTTCCGCGCCCGTCCCGCGATCCACCGATTCCCGGGATCGATGGCGCGCCGCGTCCACGACCTGGCGGTTCACATCCTGCGCCGCTACGACGGCGACGCCGCGCGCGTCTGGACCGACGCCGCGGACGCGCAGAGCTTGCGCGCCAACCTGATGGGGCTGCCTGGATTCGGCGAGATGAAGGTCGCCTCGCTCGCGGCGGTGCTTGCGAAGCGCTTCGGCGTGCAGGTGGCCGCGGAGCTCGTCCCTTCCCATCCGACGCTCGGCGACGTCGACTCTGCCCAGGCGCTGGCCGACTACCAGGCGGGCAAGCGCGCACACAAGGCCAAGCTTGCGCTCGCGGCGCAGGCCAGGCGCGCAGCGCCCGAAAAAGCCCCGGTGTGAGGGCGGCGGCGCCGCTCCAGCTGCGGACCGACCACGGACGGGCCAACGTCCACCTGCACCGGGTCACGCACCCGCGGGCGGCGCTGGTTCTCGGCCATGGCGCGGGCGGAGGCGTCGGCGCGCGGGACCTGCTGGCGGTCACCGAAGCGGCGCTCGCCGAACGGATCACGGTCGGGCTGGTCGAGCAGCCCTACCGGGTCGCCGGACGGCGCTCGCCGAGCCCCGCTGCACAGCTCGACCGAGCCTGGACCCAGGTGGTCGCGCAACTGCGCGAGTCCGAGCTCGAGGCGCTGCCGCTGATCGTGGGCGGTCGCTCCTCGGGGGCCAGGGTCGCGTGCCGGACGGCGGCGGCCACCAGCGCGATCGCCGTGCTGTGCCTGGCGTTTCCGCTGCAGCCGCCGCGGAGGGTCAACCCGCCGCCGAGCCGGCTTCCCGAGCTCGACGCCGTGGCGGTCCCGCTGCTGGTGATCCAGGGCGAGCGGGACCCGTTCGGGATGCCGCCGGCGCGACCCGATCGGACCGTGGTCGAGGTCCCCGGCGACCACAGCCTGCGCGGCGACCTGCAAGCGGTCCGAAGCGCGGCGCGCAACTGGCTGCGTGGCCCCGGCCTCGCAGCCGGCTCTCACCCGGCGCTGAGCGCCTCGGCCACCGCCTCCGCCACCGCGGCGGCGCCCGCCGCCCCCATCGTGATCGTGTAGTGGTTGACGTGCTCGACCAGCGTCACCCGGCGCTGGTCGGATGCCGCGGCGGCCCACTCCCGCGCCAGCCACAGGGGCTGCATCGGGCGGTCGTCGTTGAGGATGCCGAGCGGCGCGCACAGCATCCGAGCGCTCACCGTCAGCCGCTTCGTCGGCTCGCCCATCGTGAACAGCTCGGCGGCGTCGGCGCGCACCGCCTGCTCTGAGACCGCGGGGCGCAGCTGCGGCGCACTGCCGATCAGATCGTGGTCCGCATAGGCGGCCAAGTCGCGGTCATCGACGTCGCTATTCGCAAACGCCGGATGGCTGCGCCACCAGTTGCGGTAGGCCTCGCGAGTCTCGAAGCTCATCCGCAGCCGGGCGACCGCCGGGCCCAGGAACCCGTCGATGAACTCCTGCGGGTCGACGCCCTCGATCCCGGGGATCGTCAGCCCTCCGTCGACCAGGATCAGCGCCTGCACCCGGTCCGGATGGTCGTCGGCCAGCCTGGCGGCGATGTATGCGCCGAGCGAGTGGCCCACGACCAGCGCCCGCTCCAGGCCCAGGTGGTCGAGGATCGCGAGCATGTCCTGGGCGTGAGCCTCGATTCCGTGCGGTGTCGGGAGCTGGTTGCTACGGCCGCGGCCGCGGAGGTCCGGCGCGATCAGGCTCGCGCGGTCTCCCAAGGCACGCTGCACCGCAAGCCACGCGCGGCTGCTCGCGGTGATCCCATGGATCGCCAGCACCGCCGGCTCGGCATGGTCCGAGGCGCCGAGCCGGAAAACGGCAAGCTCGCCTCCGGCAACCGGGATCTCAAGTTGATCTGTCATCCACCAAGCGATCGTGACTCGCCCAAGGCCGGGCTCGGCCCAGCCACAGTATCCCCGCCGCGAGCAGCACCGCACACAGAATCCATCCGAGCGCCGTCGTTCCCACCCCTACGTACTTCAGCCCCGAGGCGAAGATCACGAACGCGATCGCCGGCCGCACGTACCGGTCGGGGACGCTCGCCGACAGCAGCGAGCCGATCAGCACCGCGGGCACGCTGCCGATCACCAGCGAACCGGTGACCCCGAACTCGACGTGACCGAACACCAGCGCCCCGAGCGCCGCCGACAGCGTCAACGGGACTGCTTGGGTGAGATCGGTTCCGACCAGCTGATTGGCCCCGATCGTCGGGTAGAGGAACAGCAGCAGGATGATCATCAACGACCCCGACCCGACCGACGTGATCCCGACGATGATCCCGCCGAGCACTCCGATCGCGATCGTCGGCAGTGGCCGCGGCTCCAGCTCGGCGACCGTGGCGCGCCGCTGCAGGCCGCGCTGGCGATCGAGCGCCAGGCGAAGCGCCATCGCGCCCGCCCCGATCAGTAGCGCCGCCCCCAACGCCACCTCGACGTTGTGCTGCGCGGCCTTGGCGTGGCCCATCAGCCGCAGCAGATAGGCGCCGAGGAACGCGGCGGGCACCGATCCCAGCACCATCCAGCGGACCAGCCGCATGTTGACCGTGCCGGCGCGCAGATGCACGGCGGCGCCGATCGGCCGCATCACCACCGCCGCGACCAGATCGCTGGAGATCGCCGTCGACGGGGTGACCCCGAACAGCAGGATCAGCATCGGCGTCATCAGCGCCCCGCCGCCCGCCCCCGTCATCCCCACCAGCAGCCCGATGATCGCGCTGCCGAGGATGATGTAGGGGTCGATGTGCACGCGCGCACTCTGCCAGAGTGCACGGGGCGTCAGCGGTCACTGCCGATCAGCTCCACCAGATCGGTCGCCGTGGCCCGCAGAATCGATGCCAGCACCGGCCCGGGCGTGGCGTCATCGACCGGACTGTGTCCGATCGCCTCGGCGGCGACCCGTCCGACCTCGTCGAGCAGCTCGGGCGCCCACGGCTGGCCGGCGGCTGACAATCCCCCGATCGCCAGCGCCAGCGCAGCGATCTGCTGCTCGAGCTCAGAGGGGACCGGGCGGCGCGCGCTTGCCTGGAAGCCCGCCGCGCGAATCAGGCCCAGGACCGCGTTGGCGAGCAGGTCAAGTCGCGCGGTACGGCGATTCTCGGCGTCGACCACGGCTCGCAGATGCCAGCGGCGAGGGGCGATCCGCACGTTGGCGTGGGCGGTGGCCCGCGCCCGCGCGAGCGCCGCGAGCTGCTGATGGATGTCAGATCCGGCCCGCAGCGTCCACTCGCTATCGGGAGGCTCACCGCTTCGCAGCAGCGCCACCGACTCGGTCAGCCGGTCCGCCAGCGTACGCAGCACGGCGCGCTCCGCGTCGCGTAGCAGCGACATCGGCTCAGCCGGGAACAGCACCACCCCGATCGCGAACGCCACGGCGCCGCCGACCAGCACGTCGACCGCGCGCTCGGCGCCGGTCCCGCGCCTGTGCAGCGTGACCACCAGGATCGCCGAGGCCGCAGCCTGGTTGGCGAACATCATCCCCTCGCTGAAGAAACCGACCCCGCTCAGCAGTGCCGCCCCCATCGTTGCGAACACGATCGCCCCGAGCGCGACGGTGCTGGTCCCGAGCGCCGACGCCAGCGCCTCGCCGATCGCGATCCCCAGCAGCACCCCGCCCACCATCTGCACGATCCGCCTGCTCCGCTGGATGCGGCTGGTGCTCAGCGAGATCGCCGCCGCGATCGGCGCGAAGAACGGCTGCGGATGGCCCAGCAGCCGGTGTGCGACCAGCCACGCGATCGCCGACGCCACCGCCGCCTGCGCCACCGGCCACCAGGAGCCCCGCACGCGG
>JAFAZB010000446.1 GCA_019240015.1 Solirubrobacterales bacterium | reverse complement strand
TGAGCTTTCACCGACGACGCGTCTGCTGGGCGCCACCAACACCGTCGTGTTCGCCAACGGGCAAGCGATCGGTCACAACACCGACTGTTCGGGGTTCAGCCGGAGCTTTACCCTCGGGCTTCCTGGGGTGGGGCGCGGCCGCGCGGTGCTGCTTGGCGCGGGCGGCGCGGGCACGGCGGTCGCGCATGCGGCGCTCGAGCTCGGCGTCGGGGAGCTCACGGTCGTAGACATCGAGGAGGAGCGGGCCGCCCGCCTCGCCAGAGCGCTCGTCGCTCGCTTCGGCGAGGGTCGCGCGCTGGGCGTCGGGACGGCGACGCTCGAAGAACGCCTCCGCGGCGCCGACGGGCTGATCCATGCCACGCCGATGGGGATGGCCTCGTATCCCGGCATGCCGCTCCCGCCGGAGCTGCTTCGCCCCGAGATGTGGGTCGCAGACATCGTCTACATGCCGCTCGAGACAGAGCTGCTCCGGTGTGCCCGGGAGCTCGGCTGCCAAACCCTCGACGGGGGCGGGATGGTCGTCTTCCAGGCGGCGGAGTCGTTCGAGCTGTTCACGCGACGAGAGCCCGATCGGGACCGGATGCTCCGTCACTTCGCGACCCTCGTCGAGGCCGCGGTGGACCCGTCGAGAGCTGGGGAGAGCGCCGAGCGCTCCCGCGCATTGACCAAGCAAACAGGAGGCTGAGGAAGATGGGAAAACGTACGTCAGCGATCCGTCTGGGAGTGCTCCACACGCTAGGCATCGCGTTATTGGTGAGCGCTCTCAGCGCGTGCGGCTCGACATCGGGCAGCGGCTCGACGACGATCAAGAAGACCCTGCGCGTCGCGCTGATCGGACCGCAGAGTGGACAGCTGGCTTCACTCGGGGACTGGGACTACAAGGGCGTCACGCTGGCGGCCAACCAGATCAACGCCGCCGGCGGAGCCGCCGGGCTGAAGATCCAGGTGACGCGAATGGACGATCAGGGCGACCCGACAACCGGAGGCGACCTGGCTCGCAAGGCGGTCAGCGACCACTACGACGTGATCTTCGGCTCATCCTCGAGCACGATCACGCTGGCGATGCTGCCGATCGCGACGGCGGCGAAGATCCCCGAGGTCACTTCCGGCCAGGCCGACGCGCTGACCAAGCAAGGCAGCGCGTACATATTCCTCGATAGCCCGACCAGCACCACCTATGACGCCACCTTGGCCAACTACGCGATCGGGACGCTAGGCAAGAAGCGGATCGCGATGATCACCAACAACGGCGCATACGGAAAGGGCGAGCACGACGCGTTCCTCAAGCAGCTCAAGCTGCACGGCCTACAGCCGGTGGCCGACTCGGTGATCACCCCCGATCAGAAGGATATGAGCGGGCCGCTGAGCTCGATTCGCTCGGCGCACCCGGACGCTCTGTTCATCGGCGCGGAGGAAGTTGAGAGTGGACTGATCGCGAAGCAGGCGCGCAGCCTGGGGATCACGGCGACGATCATCGAGGGTGCTCCCGCCGGCACGCCGCAGTATCTCCAGACCGCGGGTCCGCAGGCAGCCGACGGGACGGTTGTGTCCTCGCCGTACCTTTCGAATGACCTCAACGCGCAGACCCGCGCGTTCGCGGCCGCGTACGAGAAGGCCTACGGCCAGACGCCCGAGCTGCACGGCGCCAAGGCCTATGACGGGATGGAGGTGATCGCAACTGCAGTCGAGTCGCTCAAGGGCAAGATCACGCCCCAGGCGATCGCGCAGGCGATGCACAGCGTCACCTACAACGGACTGCTGGGGACGATCCACTACAACTCGAGTGGCGTCGGCCTGTTCCAAACCCGGATCGGCGTGATCAAGAACGGTCAGATCGTGCAGGTGCAGGCTGCCTCCTGACCGCTGGCAGGTCGGCGAGGCCCGCCTGAGCTAGGAGGGTCCGAGTGAACATTGGCAACCTGCTACAGACCGGGGTCGGCGGACTGAGCATCGGGGCGATCTATGCGCTCGTTGCCCTCGGGTTCTCGATCGTGTTCCGCACGATCGGTCTCGTGAACTTCGCGCACGGCGACATCCTGATGATCGGCGCGTTCCTGACGGTGACGTTCTTCCTGAACTCTCACCTCTGGTTTCCGCTCGCGCTGGTGTTGGCGGTCTCGTCCACCGCGCTGCTCGGCTTCGGCTTCGAACGAGTGCTGCGGCCGCTGGAGCGCAAGGATCTGGACTTGATGCTGATCGGGACGATCGGTTTTGGGATCGCGCTCGAGGGCGCCGCAGTGCTGATCTGGGGTTCGCAGGGCCAGGCGGTGCCGACTCCGATCAACGACACCCCGATCCACCTCGGGAGCGTCGTGGTCCGCTCCTACGACCTGTTCATGCTCGGCGTCACGGCCGCGGT
>JAFAZB010000333.1 GCA_019240015.1 Solirubrobacterales bacterium | reverse complement strand
GCCACCGCAAGGCGCCGACGCTGGCGGTCACCGATGCGACGCTGTCCGAGGTCGCACGGTTGGCGCGGATCCGGCTCTACTACTCCTCCAACACGCCCGCGTTCGTGCGCTCGCACACCGCGCTGCTGGCCTTGATCCAGGCGCTGGCCTACGGCGTCTACGCGCGTGACGCGCAGCAGTACGACGTCCGGATCAAGGCCTTCCGGCTGAAGTAGCCGCCGCGGCAGATGGCGCTCGTCCACCACGAGCTGTGCTTCGGCTGTGGACGCACCAACCTGTTCGGACTGCTGCTGGAGCTCGAAGCCAGCCGTCCAGGCGGGCTGACCGGCCGGTGCTTTCTCAAGCAGGATCACCAAGGCCCGGAGCGGGGCACCGCCCACGACGGGGTCATCTCGGCGGCCGTGAGCGACGCGATGGCGCTCGCCTGCGGGCCCGGAGCGATGGCCAGAGAGCTGCACGTGGAGCTGTTGGGCACGGCGCCGGTCGGCACGTTCCTGGAGATCGAGGCGGAGCTCGCGCAAGGGGGGGAGCCGAGCCAGCCGGACGCCGGCGAGCTGATCCAAGCCGTGGCCACTGCGAGCGCTGAGGGTAGGCTGGTCGCGCGCGCCCGCGGGGTGTACGGGCTACCCGAGCCGGGTTAGCGCAAACACCCCAGCGGGTACGCAGAGAAAGCGCGATGCCGCTCAACCTGACACACCAGATCCTCGACGAGCACCTCGTCGACGGCGAGCTCAAGCCGGGCTCCTCGATCTCGCTGCGGATGGATCAGGCGCTGCTCCAGGACGCCACCGGCACGATGGCGCTGATGCAGTTCGAGGAGCTCGGCGAGCCGCGGATCAAGATCGAGCGCGCGGTGCAGTACGTGGACCACAACGTCGTGCAGCTCGACTACAAGAACCCCGACGACCACCGGATGCTGCAGGCGCTGGCGCGCAAGTACGGGTTGCACTTCTCACGGCCCGGCAACGGGATCAGCCACTACATCCACATGGAGCGCTATGGCAAGCCCGGGCAGACGATGCTCGGCGCCGACTCCCACACAACGCAGGCAGGCTGCATGGGAATGATCGCGATCGGCGCCGGCGGGCTCGACGTGGCGGTGGTGCTGGGTGGCCACCCATACGAGATCTCGTGCCCCGAAGTGGTCGAGGTGTGGCTCGACGGGACGCTCAACCGACCCTGGGTGCAGGCCAAGGACATCATCCTCGAGCTGCTGCGGCGGCTGACCGCAAGCGGCGGCAAGAACAAGGTGCTCGAGTTCACCGGCCCCGGCACCGCCGACCTCAGCATCCCCGAACGGGCCACGATCGCGAACATGGTCGCGGACCTGGGAGGGACCGCGGGCGTATTCCCGCCGGACGATCGGACCCGAGACTGGCTGGAGCGCCAGGACCGGGCGGATGACTTCGTCGAGCTGGGACCCGAGGACGGCGCCGAGTACGACGACCGGCTCGAGATCGACTTGGCGGAGCTGGGCCCGCTGGTCGCAAAGCCGCACAACCCGGACAACGTCGCGCCGGTGGAGGAGGTGGCGGGGACGCCGATCGCGCAGGTTTGCATCGGCTCATCGGTCAACTCGGGCTACAACGACCTCGCGCTACCCGGCGCGGTGCTCGCCGACCGCGGCGGCCAGATCGTGCATCCCGACCTTGCGGCGACCGCCACCCCGGGGTCGCGCCAGATCCTCGCGGCGATCGCCGAGTCGGGGGTCTACCGCCAGCTATCCGACGGCGGCGTGCGGATGCTCGAACCCGTGTGCGGACCGTGCGTCGGGATGGGCCAGGCACCGCCTTCGGATGCCAACTCGCTGAGGACCTTCAACCGCAACTTCCCGGGCCGCTCGGGAACCGCGGAGGACTCGGTGTTCCTGTGCTCGCCGGCGGTCGCGGCGGTGTCGCTGCTGGAAGCGAAGATCTGCGACCCGCGCGAGTATGGCGAGCCTCCCGAGCTGCTGCCGATGCCGGAGCTGCGGCCGTATGTCGACGACGTGCACATCTTTGCCCCGGCCGATGAGCAGGAAGCCGAGCGGATCGAGATCCCTCGGGGCCCGAACATCAAGCGCCCGCCCGAGCACACGCCGATCGACGATTCGCTGGAGGCTCGCGTCGCCACCGTCCAGCCCGACGACATCTCGACCGGAGACCTGGCGCCGGACGGAGTCGAAGTGATGGCCTACCGCTCCAACGTGCCCGCGATCGCCGAGTTCACCTTCCGCCACCGCGACCCCGAGTTCCGCAAGCGCCTGAAGGAGTGGGGCAGCGGCCTGATCGTCGCCGGCAGCAACTACGGTCAGGGGTCCTCACGCGAGCACGCCGCGCTGGCACCGCTGCATCTGGGCGTCAAGGCGGTGATCGCAAAGTCGTTCGCGCGGATCCATCGCCGCAACCTGGTCGCGCAGGGGATCGCCGCGCTGACCTTCTCAGACGAGTCCGACTACGACCGCGCCGAGGTCGGGCAGACGTGGTCGTTGCCGAACATCAAGCAGGAGCTCGCCGACGGCGCCGAAACCATCACCGCGCGGATCGACGACAGCGACGACGAGCTGAAGCTGAGCCACGACTTCAGCGAGCGCGAGCGGGAGATCCTGATCGCCGGCGGCCTGCTGTCCTATCTGCGCGACCAGGACTCATCCGGCGCAGACGCCGATGGCTCGGGCGAAACCGGCAAGGAAGACGAGGGCGGCGAGCGCAGCACCCAGGAGGAGGCGGGTGAGCGCGCCGAGGGCGACGGCAGCGGCGGCGGGGAAGGGGTGATCAGGGAGGCCGGGCAGGGCGTCGGCGGGCAGCACGAGTAGCCCTAACGCTGGGAGACGAGCAGCGTCTGCAGCGCTCGCCCCACGCGTCCCTGCTGGTCGGATAGCACGCTGTCCGACGCGCCGGCGCCACCTTCGCTGATGCGCGTCTGCGATTGCAGGCAGATCCATTCGCCGACCGGTTCGCGTTCGATCAGGAGCGTCAGGTCGGGGTTGATGAACGAGTGCCGCTCCCAGGACAGCACCGCGCTGATGCCATTGCCGAAGTCGCCGGCCGCGGCGAGGCGCTGGAGTGGGGTGGGAGCCTCCCCCTCGATCAGCGGATGTCGCAGCCGAAACCAGGCCGCCGCCGGTCCGGGCTCGAAGAAATCGCCCTGCACGAACCGGATCTCCATCGCGTCGGTCGCGAACATCCGCCCCTCGCCGGGAAACTCGTGCTCGCGGCCCTGCTCGGGACCGGGCACGGTCGGGGCCGGCTCCGCGGGTCCGGCGAGCGGGGACCGCCTGACCCGCAGCGCTCGCGCGCGGACCGCCTCCTCGCCCTCGACCGTGAGCGATCCCTCCAGCAGCTGAACCCGCTTGCCCGCTCGGATCAGCCCACAGCTGACCGTGACCTCGCCGAGGGCCACCGGTCGCAGGAATTCGTAGGTGATCCGGGCGATCGCGAGCTCGCGGTCGGGCATCGCCCGCTCGAACTCGCGCGCGAGCAGCGCCGCTGGGGCGCCCCCGTGCTGGGCGCGCGGATCCCAGGGGCCACGGGTCAGCTCAGTTGCACAAAACCGACCATCAGCTTTGGCCACGAACACCGCTGCGGACACGGGGATACAAGCTATCGCCCGGCTACACTGACTCCGCATGCAAGAGGACCCTTCAGTCCCACGCGACGAGGCCACGTTCACGGTCAAGGCCGGCCTGGCGGAGATGCTGAAGGGCGGGGTGATCATGGACGTCGTCACCCCCGAGCAGGCCAGGCTCGCCGAGGATGCCGGAGCCGCGGCGGTGATGGCGCTGGAGCGCGTTCCCGCCGACATCCGGCGCGACGGTGGCGTCGCCCGGATGTCGGATCCCGCGATGATCCGCGGGATCCAGGAGGCGGTCACGATCCCCGTGATGGCCAAGGCGCGGATCGGGCACTTCGCGGAAGCGCAGGTGCTGGAGGCGCTGGAGGTCGACTACGTCGACGAGTCGGAGGTCCTGACCCCCGCGGACGAGGCCAACCACATCGACAAGTGGGCCTTCAAGGTGCCGTTTGTGTGCGGCGCGACCAACCTCGGCGAGGCGTTGCGACGGATCGGCGAGGGCGCCGCGATGATTCGCTCCAAAGGCGAGGCGGGTACCGGCGACATCGTCGAGGCAGTCCGCCACTTGCGCATGATCCGCGCGGAGATCCGGCGCCTGGGGACGCTCGACGACGGCGAGCTGGCGACCGCCGGCAAGGAGCTGGGGGCGCCGGCGCACCTGGTCCGCCAGGTGGCATCGGAGGGTCGCCTGCCGGTGGTGCTGTTCTGCGCCGGAGGGATCGCCACGCCCGCCGACGCGGCGCTGGTGATGCAGCTCGGCGCGGAGGGAGTGTTCGTGGGCTCGGGGATCTTCAAGTCCGAGGATCCGGAGCGCCGCGCGCGCGCGATCGTCGAGGCGACGACGCACTTCCGTGATCCGGCTCGGGTGGCGGCCGCCTCCACGGGCCTGGGGCAGCCGATGCTGAGCCTCGAGACCTCCAAGCTCGAGACGGAGCAGCTGCTCGCGCCGCGCGGCTGGTAGTCGCGTGGGCTCGGAACCGAAGGTCGGGCCGCGGGTCGGGGTCCTGGCGCTGCAGGGCGACTTCGAGGCGCATGCGAAGCTGCTCGAGTCGTTGGGCGCCCACCCCAGCGAGGTCAGGGTGCCTGGCGACCTCGAGCGCCTCGACGCGCTCGTGATCCCCGGTGGCGAGTCGACCGTGATGACGCTCGGGGTGGAGCGCGAGGGACTCGCGGAGCCGCTGCGGGCACTTGCCGCCCGGGGCACACCGGTGCTGGGGACCTGCGCCGGGCTGATCCTGCTCGACCGCGACCATCTGGGGGTGCTCGACGTGCGTGCGGAGCGCAACGCGTTCGGCCGCCAGCTGAAGTCCTTCGAGGCGGACCTCGAGCTCCAGGGGGTGGAAGGGGGGCCCGTGCACGCCGTGTTCATCCGCGCGCCCTGGGTGGCCGAGTACGGGTCCGAGGTCGAGGTGCTGGCGCGGCTCGACGACCACCCCGTTGCGGTCAGGCAGGGAAACGTGATCGCGGTCGCGTTCCATCCTGAGCTCGCCGGCGAGCGCCGGGTTCACCGTTTGCTGCTGGCGCGCAACGGCCGAGGCTGACCGCCGGCCGCCGCCGGCTAGCGGGTCCCGGCCGGATCGCGCTGGCGCCGGGCGTACTCGGCGAACTCTCGCTCGAACTGCTCCCAGTCCAGCTCCGGAGCGCCGTCGGGCTGGGGCGGCGGCCGCTCGTCGACCGGTCGCTCGCGGCCTGGCGGGCCCCCGGAGTCGGTGCCGCGCGACAGCCAGGCCGCGAGTGCGCAGGTCAGGATGCCGGCGGCGAACAGCAGCCGTGCGAGGATCGGGTGTCCCGTGAACGAGGCGAGCCCGCCCACGGCGTAGAGCAGCAGCGCGCTAAACGCCAGCCGGCGCAGCTCGGCGCCGGAGATGGCGCGGCGAGGCGCGTGAGCGGACGCGCTGAGCAGGATCCCGGCCCCGAGCGCGATCGCTAGCACGAGCTTCCAGGCGTCTGCTGAACGCACGATCACGTCTACCACGGATGATCGGCCCGGA
>JAFAZB010000157.1 GCA_019240015.1 Solirubrobacterales bacterium | reverse complement strand
TGTGCTCTTCCGATCTTTCAGGGGGTGGGTGCGCTGGTGACCAGCTCGTCGCGTTCATCGCGCAGACCCCCTCCAGCGCGCGGACCAGTGGGATATTTCAACGATCGCGCGCCCGCGCTCCCTGCAACGATCGCGCGCCCGCGCTCCTTTCAACGCATCCGCGTGTCGCTCGCACCCCGCCGCGCCCCCGAAAAGCACCGGTTTTAGGGAGATTGCGTAGGCCTTCGAACATCCGTCCAGGAGCATGCGGGTGATTGCCGCTGATGGGTACGAGCGAGGTCCGAACGTCCACCCCGCGGTAGGGTGGATCGACTCGGGTCTGCCGGTTGCCGAAGTAGGTCTCAGATCCGATCCGGACTGCCCACCGCAAGCGATCGGAGGATTGGGAAGGGATCGCGAGATGCGTGTGATCGAGCTTCGACAACAGATTGGCCGCGGCGAATACCGAGTCAACCCGCACGCCGTGGCGGAGGCGATCGTGCGTCGCATGCAGGAGCGTGCGGCGACGAGCGCCAGCGTCAGAGCGAGTGCTCGTAGCCGGACAGCGGTTCCGCAGCGTCAGTGAACGCGACCTCGGGCGGCCCCGCCAGGACCCGGCCGATCCAGCTCAGCGCCAAGCCGTCACGCCGCGCTAAGCGCTCGGCGCTGGGCGGCAGGCAGGCGCACAGCTCGTAGTCCTCGCCTGCGGTCGCGCCGAAGGTCGCGCCGTCCGTCTCGAGCTGTTCGGCCACCGCCGCGACGCCATCCGCCAGCGGCAACCGCGCTAGCGAGACCTCGATCCGGACCCCGCTGCGCATCGCCAGGTGTTGGGCGTCCGTGGCAAGCCCATCCGACAGGTCGATCATCGCCCGCGCGCCCAGCGAGCTGAGCGCGACGCCCTCCGCCAGGCGGGGGCGAGGGCGGGCATAGCGCTCCCGCAGGCCGAGCGCGGCCCGCGCATCGAGCGTGCCCTGCGCTCGCGCGCGGCCGTCGAGTAGCGCCAGCCCGGCGCCCGCGCCCCCGAGCGTTCCCGTGACCGCCACGAGGTCTCCGGGTTTCGCTCCGTCGCGTCCCACCAGCTCGCCGGGGTCATCCGTCCAGCCAACGACCGTGAACGAGACCGTCAGCGACAGGGCCCTCGTCACGTCGCCGCCGGCGATCGCCACCCCAAGCTCGGACGCAAGTGCCTGGGCGCCCTCGGCCAGCGCCACGGCGTCGCGCAGCTCGCTGTCCTGCGGCAGGCCGAGCGCCATGTAAGCCTGTCCTGGCCGCACGGCCATCGCCGCGAGATCGGACAGCGCGCCGGCCAGCGCCCGATGCCCGATCTCCTCGGGCTCGAGCTGCCCCCGGCGAAAGTGGATCCCGTCGACCATCGTGTCGACCGAGGTCACCGCGTAGGCGCCGGCGCGCACCAGCGCCGCATCGTCGCCCAGCCCGCGAAGCACATCCGCTCCGCCCGGGGCCAGCGTTCGCTCGAGCTCGGCGATCAGCTCCAGCTCGCGCAAGGCGGGGCTCCCGGCGTCCCGGCCGGCTCAGCGGTGCCGGTACACGATCCGTGCGCGGTCGAGATCGTAAGGCGACAGCTCGACGCGGACCCTGTCGCCGGGCAGGATGCGGATCCGGAAACGGCGCATCTTGCCGGCCACGTGGCCGAGCACGACCCGGTCCATGTTGTCGAGCTTGACGCGGAACATGGCGTTCGGCAGCGCCTCGACAACCTCCCCCTCGAGCTCGACTTTCTCTTCCTTGGGCATGGTGACACTCTAGCCCGCGCCCACCCGTCTCGCGAAAGCCGCGGCCGGGCCCGCGCCCACCCGTCTCGCGAAAGCCGCGGCCGGGGGTGCGCCCACCCGTCTCGCGAAAGCCGCGGGCGGGGGTGCGCCCACCCGTCTCGCGAACGCCGCCCTCAGTGCTTCTTGGTGCCGCCCCCGCTGCCAGTGCTCGGCGTGGTGGTGCCCGGGTTACCCTGAGTGGGGCCTCTGCCGCTGCCCGTGGAGCCCGCCCCGGATGGCGGCTGGGGAGGATGGGCGTAGAGCGTCGGGTTGTTGTAGGGGTTGGAGGGGCTGACCCCGCCCGAGTGAGTGCTCGCCTTGCCGGTGGTGGTGGTGCGCGAGCTCGTGGTCGAAGTTCCCACTCCGGCGCCGCCCGTCACCGAGTAGTTGCCGAAGTAGGCGGTGCCCTGGAATGGATCTGTCGGGGAGGTGAAATCGCCGCAGTACCCGTCGCTGGCCTGTTGCATGTAGTCGTGCCAGATCGGCGCGGCCAGCGCGCCGCCGAAGCCGTTGACCATCGGGATGTTCGCCTGCGGATAGCCCACCCACACCGCCGTGGAAAGCGTGGGTGTGTAGCCGACGAACCACGCGTTCTCGAGGTTGTTGGCGGTTCCGGTCTTACCGGCGGCGGGACAGCCGAAGCCGGCGGCGGTGCCGGTGCCGCTGGTGATCACCTGCTTGAGGACGTTCGTCGCGGCGTACGCCTCGCCGTCGGTGAAGACGCGGTTCTTCGGCGGTTGGCCGAGGTTCTTCACGCTGCCATCGGGAAACACGATCTTGCTGATGACCGTCGCCGGGACGTGCGAGCCGCCGTTGGCGAGCGTCGCGTAGGCATCGGCCATCTCGAGCGGCGTCACGCCGATCCGCAGTCCGCCGATCGCTTCCGCCGGCAGCCCGTCGAGGTGGCTGGTGATCCCCATCGCGTAGGCGGTGTCACGGACCTTGTCCGGACCGAGATCGACGTCGAGCTGGGCGAACACGGTGTTGTCCGAGAGCACCGTGGCCTTGGTGATGTTGATGTTGCCCTGATAGGAGTCCTCCGCCGTGTGAACCGCGTAGTTGGGATACCCGGGCAACCAGCCCGCGGCGAGGTAATGCGAGTTGTAGTAAGTCTGTCCGGGGTCGCCGTGGTAGTCGTGGATCAGGGTCATCAGCACGAACACCTTGAACGAAGAGCCCGGCTGGCGGTGGGCCTGGGTGGCGTAGTCGAAGCTGGTCTGGCTGTAGGAAGACGACGCGGCCAGCGCGAGGATGTGGCCGTTTGAGGGATCGACAGTGGCCAGCGCCGCTGCCGGCTGTCCCGATCCGCCCTCATGGCTGAGGATCGCCGCCCGCGCCTCCTGCTGCTTGCGCAGGTCGATCGTGGTGTAGATCTTCAACCCACCCTCGCTGACGCGCGGACAGTTGTTGGGCGTCTGCGGGCACAGCTGCTGCTCGAGCGCCTGCTGGAC
>JAFAZB010000133.1 GCA_019240015.1 Solirubrobacterales bacterium | reverse complement strand
GATCCACACCTCCACGGCCACCGTGGCGGTGCTTGTGGAAGCCGAGGACGTCGAGGTCGAGATCGACGAGAACGACCTCCAGATCGACGTCTACCGAAGCTCCGGCCCCGGCGGCCAGTCGGTCAACACGACCGACTCGGCGGTGCGGATCACGCATCGGCCAACGGGCATCGTGGTCTCGATGCAGGACGAGAAGTCCCAGCTTCAGAACCGCGAACGCGCGATGCGGGTGCTGCGCGCCCGGCTCTACGAGCGCGCGCTCGCCGAGCAGCAAGCTTCGATCGACGCCAGCCGGCAGGCCCAGGTCGGCACCGGCGAGCGCGCCGAGAAGATCCGCACCTACAACTACGGCGAGAAGCGCGTCAAGGACCATCGCGTCAACCTGCTCGTCCACAACCTCGACGCGATCCTGATCGGCGAGCTCGACGAGCTGACGGCAGCGCTCCAGGACGACGAGAAGCGCCGCCGGCTCCAGGAGCGGGCGGTTGGCTGAGACCCTGTCGCCGACCGCCGAGGCGACCGCGCCGGCGCTCGCGCAGGCCACGGCGGAGCTGGCATCCGCCGGTTGCGACTCGCCGCGGCTCGATGCCGAGCTGCTGCTGGCCGCCGCCTGCGGGGTGGCGCGGGAGCGGCTGCTGCTCGATCGTGAGCGGACGCTGCACCCCGACGAGGCCGCTCGCTTCCGGGCCCTGCTGGCGCGCCGCGCCGCACGAGAGCCCGTCGCGTACATCCTCGGGCGCAAGCCGTTCCGGCGGTTGTGGCTCACGGTGGACCGGCGGGTGCTGATCCCGCGCCCCGAGACGGAGCTGCTGGTCGAGGTGGGGCTGGAGCTCCCGCGCCGCACCCGCGTCGCGGACGTCGGTACCGGCAGCGGCGCGGTCGCGCTCGCGCTCAAGCACGAGCGTCCGGACCTGCACGTGACGGGCATCGACTGCGACCCGCGGGCGCTCCAGGTGGCTCGGGCCAACCGCTCGCGGCTGGGTCTAGACGTCCGCCTCGTGCAGGCCGACCTGCTCGACGCCGGTCCGTACGACGCGGTGCTCGCCAACCTGCCCTACGTGGCGCATGGGGCGCAGCTGGCGCGCGAGATCGCCGGCTACGAGCCGCCCACCGCGCTGTTCGCCGGACCCGATGGCCTGCACGCGATCAGGAGGCTGATGACGCGCGTGTCCGCGATCCCGGTGGTTGCACTGGAGGTCGGATCCGACCAGGCCGGCGACGCCGCAGAGCTCCTGCGGGGGGCCCGCTTTGAGTCGATCGAGCGACTCGAGGACCTGGCGGGCCACGAGCGGGTGATCGTCGGCCGCCGGTGAGGGCCGAAGCGGAGCAGTTCGAGCGCTGCATGGCGGTCGGAGGCCTGGCCGTGTTCCCGGCCGACACCGTCTACGGGCTCGCGTGCGACGCCCAGAACCGCGTCGCGGTCGAGCGGCTTTACCTGCTCAAGCGCCGTTCGCTGCGCAAGCCCGCCGCCGTGATGCTGTTCGACCTGGAGGTCGCGCTGGCGGCCTTGCCCGAGCTCGGTCAACGAACCCGCTCGGCGCTCCCACGGCTGCTGCCGGGCGGGGTGACCGTGCTGCTGCCGAACCCGGCGGCGCGCTTTCCCCTGGCCTGTGGCGAGGATCCCTACACGCTCGGGTTGCGGGTGCCGGCGGTCGCGTCGCTCGCCGGCGTTCGCTGGCCGGTGCTCCAGTCGAGCGCCAACCGAGCCGGCGGTCCGGACCCGCGAGAGCTCGAGCAGGTGCCCGACCTGATCCGGGCCTCGGTCGATCTGGTGATCGACGGCGGCCGGCTGCCTGGAACGCCCTCGACCGTCGTCGATCTGCGCCGCTACGAGGAGGACGGCTCGTGGAGCGTGGTGCGCGCCGGCGCCGTGCCCGGGGACCAGCTGGCAGCGGCGCTCGATGCCTGAGCCCTCCACCGCCGCTGCTATCGTCGGCGGCCGTGAGCGGCGAGCCTCCCGCGGACTTCTTCAACCGGCCGCTGGCCGAGGTCGATCCTGAGATCGCCGAGGTGCTGACGGCCGAGCTCGAGCGCCAGCAGCGGACGCTCGAGATGATCGCGTCCGAGAACTTCGCGCCGCTCTCGGTGCTCGAGTGCCAGGGCTCGGTGCTCAGCAACAAGTACGCCGAGGGCTATCCCGGCAAGCGCTACTACGGGGGCTGCGAGTACGTGGACGGGGCCGAGCAGCTGGCGATCGAGCGTGCCTGCGCGCTGTTCGGGGCCGAGCACGCGAACGTCCAGCCACATTCGGGCGCCCAGGCCAACGCCGCCGTGTATCACGCGCTGCTCCAGCCGGGAGACACGCTGATGGGGCTCGAGCTGGCCCACGGCGGTCACCTCACCCACGGGATGAAGATCAACGTCTCCGGCCGGCTGTACGACATCGCGGCCTACCACGTCGACCGTGAGACGAGCCTGATCGACATGGACGAGGTCCAGCGGCTCGCGCGGGAGCGCCGCCCGAAGGCGATCATCGCCGGCTGGTCGGCGTACCCCCGGTTCCTCGACTTCGAGCGCTTCCGGGCGATCGCGGATGAGGTCGGGGCGTACCTGGTGGTGGACATGGCCCACTTCGCAGGGCTGGTGGCGGTCGGACTGCACCCCAATCCCGTGCCACACGCACACGTGGTCACGACCACCACCCACAAGACGCTGGGGGGTGGCCGGGGCGGGATGATCCTCTGCACCGAGGAGCTGTCGAAGAAGATCAACTCGGCCGTCTTTCCCGGCCAGCAGGGCGGCCCGCTGGAACACGTGATCGCGGGCAAGGCAGTGGCGTTGCGGCTCGCCACCACCGAGGCCTTCCGCGAACGGCAGGAGCGAACGCTGGCCGGCGCGCGCGCACTCGCGCACGAGCTGCTCGGCGCGGGCGGCGGCGTCAGCGTCCTCACCGGGGGAACCGATGTGCACCTGGTGCTGTGCGATCTGACCAGATCCGAGCTCGACGGCATGCAGGCGGAGGACCGGCTCGCCTCGATCGGGATCACCGTCAACCGCAACGCCGTTCCATTCGACCCGCGCCCGCCCGCGGTGTCGTCCGGGCTGAGGATCGGGACGCCGGCGCTTGCGACCCGCGGGCTGCAGGCGGAGGACTTCGTCGAGGTGGGCAAGCTGATCGCCTCGGCGCTCAACCCCCCGGACGGGTCGTTCGATGCGGTGCGCCCCGAGCTCGCCGAGCGGGCGGCGGCGATCGCCGATCGCTATCCGCTGTACGCGGGGATCGGGGCGGCGGCGATCGCCTGAGGGGCGGTTGGGGGCGGTTACGGCCCCCGTCGCGCTACGCCCTGGCGCGCGCGGTCGCGCTACGCCCTGGCGCGCGCGGTCGCGCTCCCGACTTCCCGGGCCCACTGGCGGACGCAATGCCGGCCCCAAGGCGGTCGCCCTCCGGACAACCCCACTTCGTGCCAAGTTCGTAGCAATTCGGGGCGCGCGAGGCGACGCGCCCGATACTGGGCGCCTTGCCCCCGCCAGACCGACCTGCACGAGCCCCCAAACCGGGCCGCCCCCACGCGAAATGGGTGCTCGAGCATTGTCCAGATGCACGAGCACCCATTTCGTCGATCACCGCTCCAGTTTGGGAGCTCATGCAGGTGCGCGGCCGGGGCGATCGCGAGATCGCGCGGCTGGCCGCAGCCCAGAAGGGCCTGGTCGTGCGCGAGCAGCTGCTGGCCGCGGGCCTCGCTCGCGGTTCGATCGCGCACCGGCTCGCCGAGCGCCGCCTGCACTCGGTTCATCCTGGCGTCTACCTGGTGGGCCACGAGCGACCCTCGCCGCTGGCGCGGGAACTGGCGGCGGTGCTCTATCTCCGCGGGCACGGGCTGCTGAGTCATCGGACCGCCGCTGTCGTCTGGGGGCTGGCGGACGCCGAGCAGGATCGGATCACGCTTACGATCGTCGCCAGGGATGTGCGTTCGGGCCGGGGCTTGCGGATCTTCCGAGCCGTGCAGTTGGACCGCCGTGACGTGCGCGTATGTGCCGGGCTTCCGCTGACCTCGCCTGCCCGCACGCTGCTCGATTTCGCGGGTCAAGCATCACCGTTCGAGCTCGAGCAGGCGGTCGCGGAAGCCCGTGTCCAAGGTTTGGCGGGCGCGGCCGATCTCCGGGCGGCGATCGAGCGAGCCCCCCGGCGCAAGGGGGTTGCCGCCCTCGTGCGGCTGCTTGGTCGGGAGGCCGAGCCGGCGTTGACTCGCTCGGAAGCCGAACGCCGTCTCCTGGGACTGACCCGCGACGCGCAGCTACCTGCGCCCGAGGTCAACGCCCGGATCTGCGGTCTGCAGGTCGACCTGCTGTGGCGCGCCGAGCGGCTGGTGGTGGAGATCGATGGCCACCGCTTCCACGGCCATCGCGGCGCGTTCGAACACGATCGCAAGCGCGACCAGATGCTGGTCGCCGCCGGGTATCGGGTGATCCGGGTGACCTGGCGCCAGCTGGTCGACGAGCCGCTGGCGGTCGGCGTGCGGATCGGCCGCGCGCTGAGCGCGGCTGCCGTGGCCCCCGCCGCCTGACCGCGGTCGCTGACCGCGGGGTCCCGCGGGCCGGACTGCCCGGACACTGCGCCCCCGCGCCGCGCACCCGGGCCGGTAGGCGCCAGGCCTCGGATCCCACGGTCCTCCTCCCCTGCGATCCTACGCCGAGCCATGCGCTACACCGATGCCGCGCTCGCGTTCGTCGTCGCGATGGCGGTCGCCACCCTGCTGACGCCTCTGGCCGCGCGAGTCGCGTGGCGCGTCGGCGCGATCGACAAGCCCAGCGAGCGTGGGCTGGCTCAGCGCGACACGCCGCTGCTTGGCGGACTGGCGATCCTCGCCGGGGTGTTGCTCGCGGCGGCGATCTGGATGCCGGGCGAGATCCGGCTTGCGCGGACCGTGGGCGCACGTCCCGGGAGCGGAGGCACGGTGCACACCTGGGTGGTGGTAGCGGGCGCGTGCCTGATCACGCTCGTCGGCGCGATCGACGATGCGCGCGACCTGCGCCCGCAGTGGAAGCTGCTGGGTCAGATCGCGGCGGCGGTGGTTGCGGTCGAGGGCGGGGCGGTGGTCACCGACGTGACGCTGCCGTTCGTCGGCGCGCTCCAGTTCCCAAACACCGGCGGGGCGCTGACCGTGGTCTGGTTGGTCGCGCTGATGAACGTGGTCAACTTCTCCGACGGGGTCGACGGGCTGGCGGCCGGGCTGTGCACGATCGACGGGATCGCGTTTTCGATCATCGCCTTCGATCTGCACGTCAGTGCCGCGGGAGTGCTCGCGGCCCTGACCGCGGGAGCGGCGCTCGGGTTCCTGTTCCACAACTTCCACCCCGCGTCGGTCTTCATGGGCGACTCGGGGGCCAACCTGCTGGGCTATCTGCTCGGCGTGGCAGCGGTGATCGGCTCGCTGAAGACGAACGTGGTCGTTGCCCTGGTGGTGCCGCTGTTCATCCTCGCGGTCCCGTTCCTGGACACGAGCTTCGTGATCGCCAAGCGCCTCAAGTACCGGCGCAAGCCCTGGTCCGCCGACGCCAACCACTTCCACCACCGGATGGCGCGGATCGGCTTCAGCCAGCGCAAGACCGTCACCTACCTGTATGGCTGGACCCTGCTGCTCGCCGGTGTGGCCGTCGCACTGCGGTTCGTCCCCTACCACGACCACGGTCCGCCGCACCAATACCACGCCGGGTGGGTCCTGTTGATGGCGGCGATCGCATTGATCGCCCTGGCGGCCAGCGTGTACCTGGTGTACGTGCTCGAGATCTTCAAGTTCAAGGGTCAGCGGACCCGGGAGATGCTGAGCGCCGATCCGGCGACCAGCGAGCACGAGATCGAGGAGCGCGTAGAGCGGGATCTCGAAACGGGCGAATTCGAGCGGGTGCGCTAGTCGCATGCGGAGCCTCGGACTGACCGAGCGGGTGGTGCTCGGGGGAGCGGCGCTGGTCACCGTGGCGGCGGGGATCGCCCGCTACGCGGGCGGGGTCTCGCACGTGCTGGCGTTCGCGCTTGCGACCGTTGCGCTGGCTGCCATGGCCTGGATCGTGTCGTTCTCGGTCGATCAGCTGGGGCGACGCCTCGGGCCCGCGGTCACGGGCTTCATGCAGTCGAGCGTCGGCAACCTGCCGGAATTCTTCGTGGTGATCTTCGCGCTCAACGCCGGCCAGCGGGTGGTGGCGGAGACGGCGATCCTGGGCTCGATCCTGGTCAACGCATTGCTCGTGCTCGGATTGGTGATCGTCGCGGGCGCGTGGCGTGCGCGCGATGGAGTGATGCGCTTCAGCCCCCGGTTGCCCAACGACACCGCGACGTTGCTGCTGATCTCGACCTTCATCATCGTGCTGGTTGGACTGACCGACTCGGCTCGCGATGCCGCCAGCCATCACATCAAGACGATCTCGATCGTCGGAGCGGTGGCGATCCTGGCGGTCTATGCCAGCTGGCTGATGCAGTACCTGCGCTCCGACGATCCGGCTTCCGGTCAGGAGCAGGCGCCGCGACTGCCGCCGCCGGCCAGCGCAGCGTTGCTGATCGTTGCGGGAACTGCGTCCGCGTTCGTGTCCGACTGGTTCGTGCACGCGCTTCAACCGACGATCCACACGCTGCACATCTCGCAGGCGTTCGCAGGCCTCGTGATCGTCGCGATCGCCGGCAACGCGGTCGAGAACACCGCCGGAATCGTGCTCGCCGCCAAGGGACGCTCCGAGCTGGCGATCTCGGTGGTCAAGAACTCGGTTGCGCAGATCGCCGCATTTCTGTATCCGCTACTGGTGCTGGTCTCGCTGCTGACGGCGACCACGCTCACGTTCACGCTCGCGCCTGTCTACATCGGCGCGCTGCTTGGCACGGCGGTGATCGTGTGGCAGATCACCGGCGACGGCGAGGCGACCATGTTCGAGGGGGCCGCGCTGATCGCCGCGTTCGTGATCCTCGCTACGGTGGCGGCGTTCGAAAGCTAGGAGCTCACCGGCACGGCATGCGCAACCGACTCCTGCACCTGTTCGGATCGCTGACGGTCGCCCTGGCGGCGGGGACGAGCAGCGCCACCGCCCATCCGCACGGCCCGCCCTGCTCGCTCAGCGCGGGCAAGCTTGCACCTCAGATCATCTCGCCGTGTAACGGAGCCGGCGTGGCGCAGGGACAACGCCTGACGTTCGAGGTGCGCGACCTCAATCCCAACGCGCCCGCCCTGGCCCCATATCTGTACCTGACCAGCAAGGCACCGCATCACGGTCGGCTCAGCTGGTCGCCGAGCGTCTTTGTGGTCTACGACACGATGCAGCCGATCCACGGCCATCCCGGCCTGTTCCAGGATCGGCCGCTGCTCCTCACCTATCCGGGCTGGTTCCTGATCACGCCCGGCAGGTACTACGTCCAGGCGATGCAGATCGACGAGAGCGTCCCGGGCGGCTTCCGCTACAGCCGCGTCCAGACGGTCGTGGTGCGCTGAGCTGCGGTCGCTTGGGCGCCTGCGCGCCCCGCCGGCGACCTGCACGAAAACCCAAACCGCACCTCGGATCGGTGAAATGGGTGCTCGTGCATCTGGACAATGCTCAAGCACCCATTTCGCTTGGGAGCCGCCTAATTTGGGGGCTCGTGCAGGTCGGTTTGGGGGGGGCGGAAAGGGCGCGCCCCGGGCGCCGGGACCGCCAGCGCGCGGGACCGCCCCGCCCCGCCCCGTCGCCCCTTCAACAAACGTCCGCTCGCCGGCCGCGCGCCCCGTCCGTCTGCTATTCTGACGTTTACGTAAGAATCATGTTTCGCCACGTTTCCGAACCACCTCGAAAGGAATCTCGATGGCGCTCCCCGATCTGCTGACCAAGGCGCGCAGCGCGGCGCCTGCCGAGGCCGTGCGGCGCTCCCGGCGGGTTGGCGTGGCCGCCGAGCACGGTTCCTACAAGTGGTGGGCGCTGTCGTGCACCAGCCTCGGGATGCTGCTCGCGACGGTCAACTCGGGCACGCTGATCATCGCGCTACCGGACCTCGAGCGCAGCCTGCACACGAGCCTGCTGGAGCTGGTCTGGGTGATCCTGGTCTACATGATCGCCTCGACCGTGCTGGTGCTGAGCGCGGGGCGGCTGTCGGACCAGTTCGGGCGCAAGCGGGCCTACATCGGTGGCTTCCTGCTGTTCGCGCTGGCGTCGCTGGGCGCGGGCTTCGCGGGCAACGGGACGCAGCTGATCCTGTTCCGGATCGTGCAGGGGATCGGCGGATCGTTCCTATTCGCAAACGCGGCGGCGATCGTCACCGACGCCTTCCCGCGTGAGCAGCTGGGCCTGGCGATGGGCACCAACACGATGGTCGCCGCGGTGGGGCTCGTGATCGGGCCGGTGCTCGGTGGCGCGCTGGTGGCGATCAACTGGCCGTGGGTGTTCTGGTTCAACGTCCCGTTCGGGATCGCGGGAAGCATCTGGGCGGGGCTGGTGCTGCACGAGCTCGCGGGGCGCTCGGAGGATCGCGCGTTCGACTTTGCCGGCACGGTCGCGTTTCTGATCGGGCTGACCGGGCTCGTGCTCGGCATCTCGAAGGGCGGGATCTCCGGGTGGGACTCGCCGGTGGTAATCGGCGGCCTGGTCGCCGCGGCGGCGCTGCTGCCCGCGTTCGTGCTGATCGAGCGCCGCCATCGCGCGCCGATGCTCGACCTCAGCATCTTCTCCAACCGGCTGTTCTCCGCGGCCGCGGGCGCCGCGTTCATCAACGGTCTGGCGCGGTTCGCACTGATGTTCGTGTTCGTGTTCTACTTCCAGGGCGTGCAGGGCAACTCGCCGATCCTGGCGGGCGTCAAGCTCGCGCCGCTGGCGCTGGGGATGCTGGTCTCCTCGCCGCTGGCGGGGCTGTGGGCCGACCGACGGGGATCGCGGGGGATGGCGGTGCTGGGGATGCTGGTGGGAGCGGCGGGCCTGGCGCTGATGACCACGCTGTCGCGCAACACCACCTACTGGGCCAGCGGCGTTTATCTGTTCCTGGTCGGGCTGGGTTCCGGGATGTTCAACTCGCCCAACACCGCCGCGATGATGGGTACGGTTTCCGCGCATCGGCGCGGGATCGCCGCCGGCGCGCGAGTCCTGGTCCAGAACACCGGCGCGGTGATCTCGATCGCGTTCGTGATCGCGGTGGTGACCTCCTCGGTGCCCAGGTCGGTCCTGTTCAAGGTCTTCTCCGGGCTCGCCAACCACATCTCCAACGCCCAGCTGACGCCGTTCATCGCCAACATGCACACCGCTCTGTGGTGCCTGGCCGCGGTTTCGATCCTGGGCGCGTTCGTAGCGGCTGCTCGGCCGCGCCACGTCGAGGCAGCCGCGGCGAACGCCCAGGTGGCGATGCCATGAGCGCGACCGCGGAGCGGCCGCTTCGGATCGGCGAGCTCGCCGAGCTGACCGGGACCACCCCCCGGACGATCCGCTACTACGAGGAGATCGGGCTGCTGGGCGGCGCGACGGAGCGGGCCCAGGGCAAGCACCGCTCCTACACCCAGGCCGACGTGGAGCGGGTGCGGGAGATCGTGCGCCTGCGCGACCTGCTCGGCCTGTCGCTGGACCAGCTCTCGAAGCTCGTCGAAGCCGAGACGGCGCGGGCCGAGCTGCGTCGCGAGTACCAGCGCGCGCAGGCGCCGGATGTCCGCAGCGAGATCCTGGAGCAGGCGCTCGGCCACATCGCGACCCAGCTCGAGCTAGTGCGCGGCCGGCGGCGCGAGCTCGAGCAGCTCGACGCCGAGTTGCTCGAGAAGCGGCGCTCGATCCAACACCGGTTGCGCGAGCTCGGCCGGTGAGCATCGCCGCGCGTCCAGCCGCGGGGCGCAAACCCCGGGCCCGGGCGGATCACGGCGTAGACCGCCGCGCGATGGCCACCCTCTCGGCGGGCCACCTGTTCACCGACATCGCCCAGGGGTCGATCCCGGCGCTGCTTCCTTTCCTGATCGCACGCAACCATCTCAGCTATGCGGCCGCATCGGCACTGGTGCTGGCGGCGACGATCTCGAGCTCGGTGATCCAGCCGCTGTTCGGGCACTTCTCCGACCGTCACTCGCTGCCGTGGCTGATGCCGTTGGGACCCGGCCTGGGCGGGCTGGGGGTGGCGCTGGCGGGGATCGCGCCGTCGTACGGGCTGACGTTTGCCGCCGTGGTGCTGAGCGGCGTCGGGGTGGCCGCCTTTCACCCCGAGGGCTCGCGGTTCGCCAACTACGTCTCGGGTGCCCGGCGCGCGAGCGGGATGAGCCTGTTCAGCGTCGGGGGGAACGTGGGGTTCGCACTGGGCCCCGTGGTGGTGACGCCGCTGGTGCTCGCATTCGGGCTGCACGGCACGCTGCTGGTCCTGATTCCGACCTGGATCATGGCGGGGGTCTTGACGCACGAGCTCCCGCGCCTACGGACGTTTCGGACCGACGTCGTCGGCGGGCACGTGCGCACCGTGAGGCAGCACGACGCGTGGGGTCCGTTCGCGATGCTGGCGACGGTGATCGCGCTGCGCTCGTTCGTGTACTTCGGAATGGTGACGTTCATCCCGCTGTACTACGTCGGCGTTCTCCATGCCAGCAAGGCGACCGGAAACGCCGTGCTCGCCGCGATGCTGCTCGGCGGAGCCGCGGGCACGCTGGTCGGGGGGCCGCTCGCGGACAGGTTCGGTAGACGGGCTGTCCTGAGCGGCTCGATGCTCTCGCTGCCGCCGCTCGTGGTCGCGTTCCTGCTGTCGGGGCCGGTCCTGGGAGTGGTGATCGCGGCGCTGGCCGGGGCGGCGACGATCGCGACGTTCGCGGTCACGATCGTGATGGGGCAGGAATACCTCCCGGGCCGCATCGGGATGGCTTCGGGGGTCACAATCGGCCTGTCGATCGGCCTCGGTGGGGTCGGTGCCCCGCTGCTCGGCTTGCTCGCCGACGCCCACGGCCTGCGGGCGGTGTTCGAGGCGGTGGCGGTGTTCCCGATACTGGCGCTCGGGCTGGCGCTGGCGCTCCCGCGCCGGCAGGCATCGGCCGCGGCGCCAGGGTCCGACCAGAGCACGCAGCCGGTAACGGCCTGAGCGCCGGCACGCGCTGAGAACCGCGGCGGCAAAGCGCTGCCGTCACCCCCTGCGACCGACGCTGAGGGCCGTTTCCGCGCTAGCGTTGGTCCCATAACCGGTATGGCGCCGGTAGGGTTCCCGCCCTCCAACGCAGGGTCTGCGCGTTGCGCTCCCCTTCAGTCCTCCGCCTGCATAGCTTGCATCGACATCATGACCAACCCCCGTCCGCCTCTGACCGGGAGGGACGCCGCCGGCGCCGGAGCGCTGCTGCTCGCCGTCAACCTGGGCTGTGCGGGGCTGGGGGCGGGTCTCGGTGCCGTGGTCGGGGCGCTGGTGCCGCTGCTGCTGACCGGCTTCTTGATCGGCTTCTTCGTGGGGATCGCCGTTGTCGCTAAGCGCTTCCGCAACCTCTGAGCCGGGACGGCCGATGAGCGTGCTCCGCTACTTCGATGTGGTGCTGGTGCTGGTGGCGGCGCCGATCATGTTGCTGATCGGGGTGCCCGCATCCGGGTACTTGGTCGGTGTGGCTTCATGGATCATCCTGCGAGCGGCCGGCGTCGCCGTCGAGCGCTACAGCGCCGCGGCGCGCGACCCGCGCCGCGAGGTCGCGCTCAGGCTCGGATACCTGCTGGGGCGCCTGTTCGCGCTCGCGCTGGCGGTGGTCCTGGTCCGCCGAGCCGACGGCAGGGATGCCGGGCTGGCGGCGCTGGTAGTGATCGTGTTCGCGTTCACGATCCAGCTCGTGCTGTCGGTCCTCACCCGTCCGAGGTCGCGATGAGCCGCACCAGGAAGATCCTGCTCGCCGTGGCGGGCTTCTACGTGTTCGGGCTGATCCTGCTGGTGGCGATCTTCGGATTCACCCAGCACAAGAACAACGCGTTCCAGATCCAGAACGAGTTCAAGCTGATCAATTGGGTGAGCCTCGGCCTGTTCAGCATCAACAGAGCTGTGCTGTACCTGTTCCTGGCGGCGCTGCTGACCGTGCTGACGATGGTCTACATCGCGGATCGCATGCAGGCCCGCCCCAATCGCGTCCAGACCGCTGTCGAAGTGATGTTCTCGCTGATGCGCGACAACATCACGCGCGGCAACATGCCCGACTCGATGGCCGCTAGGTGGTTCCCGTTCCTGGGCACCCTGTTCCTGTTCATCTGGTACTGCAACCTGATCGGCTACTTGCCGCTGCCGACCAACTCTCAGGAGAAGTTCAACCTATTCGGCGCCCACATCACGTCGTTCGCGCTTTACGCGGCGACGGCCAACGTGTCGGTGCCGCTGGTGCTGGCGCTGGTCGTGTTCATCGCCTTCAACACGGTCGGGGTCCGGACGCAGGGGCCGATCGGGTATCTGAAGAGCCTGATCCCCTCCGGCGTGCAGGGGCCGATCCTGCTGCTGCTCGTGCCGATCGAGTTCCTCTCGACGCTGATGCGGCTGATCTCGCTCACCGTCCGGCTGTTCGCCAACATCCTCGCCGGCCACATGATCATCCTGTTCATGGCCGGGGGCTTGGCGGTCGTCCTGGGGCTGCAGGCGCTGGGCTGGGCTCTGCTGCCGTTTGGCATCCTGGTCTACCTGTTCGAGCTGGGGCTGGTGGCGACGCTCCAGGCATTCATCTTCGCGACCCTCTCCGCCATCTACCTGGGTGGCGCTGTCACCTCCCATTAATCAAGGAGCTCACGAAGTGCTTACACACATCCTCACGTTCGCGGCCTCAGGCGGATCGTCCTCCGGGGTCGGTGCAGGGCTCGGAATCGGCATCGGCGGCGGTCTCGGCGCGGTCGGGGCGGGTGTCGGAATCGGAATCATCTTCGGCAAGGTGATCGAGTCGGTCACGCGCCAGCCCGAGATGCGCGACGAGATCACCAGCATCCAGTGGCTCGGATTCGCGCTCACCGAAGCCTGCTTCTTCTACGGTCTGGTGGCCGGCCTGCTCTCATACGTGCTCAAGTGATGCCAGTCACCGCCTCATCATCCGGCTCGTTCTTGATCTCGCCCAACCTGGGGCTGATGATCTGGACGCTGCTGCTGTTCGCGATCTCGATGTACGTGCTCGCCAAGCTGGCGTTCCCGCGCATCTCCGACGCGCTCGACCGGCGCCAGCGGGCGATCGAGGACTCGATCGACGCCGCGGAGAAAACCCGCCAAGAGGCCGATCAGCTGCTCGGCGAGTACCGCGAGCGGCTCGGCGAAGCCCGTCGCCAGGCCGAGCAGATCGTCCAGCGGGCCAGGCAGGCCGCTGAGGTCCACGAGCGCGACGCGCGCGAGGAGGCCAAGTCCACGCGCGAGGAGCTGATGGCGCAGACCAGGCGCGAGATCGAGCAGGAGACGCGCCGCGCGATCGAAGAGATCCGCCGCGAGGTGGCCGACCTGACGGTGATGGCGACCGAGAAGGTGACCCGCAAGACGCTCACCGAGGAGGACCAGCGCCGCTTGGTCGAGGAGGCGCTCAGCGAGCTCGATTTCGGCGCGCTGACGCCCGGAGGACACAACTGATGGAGGAGATCGCCGAGGTCTACGCCCGCTCGCTGTTCGAGGTCGCAAAGGAGCACGACCTGCTCGACGAGGTCCGTGAGCAGCTGGGCCAGTTCGCAGATGCGCTCGACGAGCGGCGTCAGCTGGCGCTGTTCTTCTTCTCCCCCTACTTCTCCACCGAGGAGAAGAAGCAGGGCCTGCAGCGCGGCGTGCAAGGGGCCGAGCCGATCCTGATGAACTTCCTCGAGGCGCTGCTGGAGCGCCACCGGATGCCGGCGATCTTCCGGATCCGGGCTCGCTTTCAGTCGCTGTGGGACGAGGAGAACGAGCAGCTTCCGGTACAGGTGACGAGCGCCGTCGAGCTCGACTCCGCGACCGTCGACAGCGTCGGCGAGCGGATCGGGCAGGAGACAGGCATGCACGTCGAGCTGTCGAGCACCGTGGATCCGGAGATCCTGGGGGGGATCGTGTTGCGCGTCGGTAACTTCATCCTCGACGCTTCGATCAGGAACCGACTGGAACAACTTCGCAAGCAAGTCGCGCAGGCGTAGTTCGAGCCGGCCGCGACATCAAGGAGCGCGCATGCAGATCAAGCCCGATGAGATCACCTCAATCCTCAAGAACCGAATCGAAGGCCTCGACAGCGACGGCGCCGACCTGACCGAGGTCGGCACGGTGCTCTCGGTGGCCGACGGAATCTGCCGGATTCACGGCCTTGAGAACTGCATGTCATTCGAGATGCTCGAGTTCCCTCACGACGTGACGGGGCTCGCGCTGAACCTCGAATCGGACAACGTCGGCGCGGTGATGTTCGGCGAGTGGGAGAAGGTTGTCGAGGGCGACACGGTGCGCCGGACCAAACGCCTGCTGGAGATCCCGGTCGGCGAGGAGCTGCTCGGGCGGATCGTCGATCCGCTCGGCAACCCGCTCGATGGCAAGGGAGAGATCCACACCACCGAGACGCGCCCGGCCGAGCACAAGGCGCCGGGGGTCGTGCAGCGCCAGCCGGTGAAGGAGTCGATGCTCACCGGCCTCAAGGCCATCGACTCGATG
>JAFAZB010000114.1 GCA_019240015.1 Solirubrobacterales bacterium | reverse complement strand
CGAGGGTGGGGGCGCCGGCATCACCGAGGCCGGGGGCTCCGGCCGGCTCGAGGAGATCGAGGAGCGGCTCGCGTTGCTCGGCCGGCTCGAGCGAAAGCACGGCGGCTCGATCGCTGCGGTGCTCGCGCACGCCGAGCGCTGCCGGACCCGTCACGAGCAGCTCGCGGGGGCCGAGGTGGCGCTGGAGCGGGCGCGGGCGGAGCTCGACCAGGCGCGCGCACAGGTTGACCGGCTGGCCGCGACGCTGAGCGCGAAGCGCGTGGCCGCGGCGCCCGAGCTGTCCGCGGCGGTCCGCGAACGGCTGGGCGAGCTGGCGATGCCAGATGCCCACTTCGTGGTGCAGGTCGGCCCACGACCCGAGGGCTGTGGGCCCAGCGGCAGCGATGCCGTCGAGCTCGAGTTCGGCGCCAACCCCGGCGTCGCCCCCGGGCCGCTGCGAGCGCTGGCTTCGGGCGGCGAGCTCTCGCGCGTGATGCTCGCGATCCTCAGCGTCGCGCACGGCGAGTCCGGCGGCGATCCGCAGGCCGCGCCGCTGCTCGTGTTCGACGAGGTCGACGCCGGGATCGGCGGTCACACCGCGCGCGCGGTCGGTGAGCACCTGCGCTCGCTCGCGCACGGACGCCAGATCCTGTGCATCACGCACCTCCCGCAGGTGGCGGCCCGCGCGGCGCGGCACTTCACGATCGTCAAGGATGCCACCACGGTCCCGGCGAGCACCAGGGTGCGCGCGCTGGACGGCGATCAGGTGGTGGGGGAGCTGGTACGAATGCTGGGCGCCGGCGACGGCGATCAGGCCGCCAGTCAGCACGCCCGGCAGCTGCTCCAGGCGGCGTGATGGACGACCGTGCTCGCTCCGCGGATGTCGTCGGCGGCGCCGTTAGACTGACCGGCAGGGACGATTGATGGCAGACCGCGAGACGCGATTCATCTTCATCACGGGCGGGGTGGTCTCCTCGCTCGGTAAGGGGATCGCGGCGGCGTCGATCGGCCGGCTGCTGGTCGCCCGGGGGCTCGACGTCCAGCTCCAGAAGTTCGATCCCTATATCAACGTCGACCCCGGCACGATGTCGCCCTATCAGCACGGCGAGGTGTTCGTGACCGAGGACGGCGCCGAGACCGATCTCGACCTCGGACATTACGAGCGCTTCACCGACGCCAACACCAGCCGGGCCTCGAACGTCACCGCCGGCGGGGTCTACAACACCGTGATCAGGCGAGAGCGCCGCGGGGACTACCTCGGGGCCACCGTGCAGGTGGTGCCCCACATCACCGACGAGATCAAGCAGCGGGTCAAGCTGATGGCCGACGCGAGCGACGTCGACTTCGTGATCACGGAGATCGGCGGCACGGTCGGCGACATCGAATCGCTGCCGTTCCTCGAGGCGATCCGCCAGTTCCCGGTCGACGTGGGTCGGCGTCGTTGCATGTTCATCCACCTCACGCTGGTCCCGTACATCGGGCACGCGGGGGAGCTGAAGACCAAGCCCACCCAGCACTCGGTCAACGAGCTGCGCCGGATCGGGATCGCGCCCGACATGGTGGTGTGCCGCTCCGAGGCGGTGCTTTCGCCCGAGATCAGGCGCAAGATCGCCCTGTTCGCGAGCCTTCCGGTGGAAGCGGTGGTGTCCGCATATGACGTCCCCGACACCTACCAGGTGCCGCTGGTGTTCCGTGCTGAGGGAGTCGACGACTTCGTCTTGAGCGAGCATTTCGGCGTCGAGGCACCGGCGCCCGAGCTCGGGGACTGGGAGGAGATCACGCGGCGGGCGAGCACGGCCGGTGAGCGGGTCCGGATCGCCCTGGTCGGCAAGTACGTACAGCTGGAGGACGCCTACCTGTCGGTCGTCGAGGCGCTCAGGCACGCCGGGGTGCACCACGACTGCAAGGTCGAGATCGATTGGGTCGACTCCGAGGCCGTCGCCGAGCCGGAGGTCGCCACGAGGCTGCGTGACGCGCACGGGATCCTGATTCCCGGCGGCTTCGGGGGTCGGGGGATCGAGGGCAAGATCCGCGCCGCCCAGCTGGCCCGCGAG
>JAFAZB010000322.1 GCA_019240015.1 Solirubrobacterales bacterium | reverse complement strand
GCATCCGCGAGCGCCAGCAGTGCGGCGCCATCGGACACCTCGCGCAGGCCGCGCGGCTCGCCCCGCCCGTCCGGACGCTCGCATTGGGCGCGGATCCACTCCACCTGCTCGGGCGCCAGCAGGTCGGCCACGATCCTGGCTCCCAGCTCGGGATGATCCCGCAGCTGCAGCTGCTCCTGTGGAGTCTGCCCGCTCGCCTTGCGCAGCGCCTCGTCCGCGACCGCGATCTTGCCCACGTCGTGAACCAGGGCGGCCTCGCTCAACAGCAATGCGCGCTCGGGGGACCACCCAGCGGCGCGAGCCAGGCGCCCCGCCAGCTCCGCGACGCGCTCGGAGTGCTCGCCGGCGCCTGCCCTCGCGTCGACCATGCGGGCCAGCACGCGCAGCCCGGCCAGCGCCCGGGAGCGCTCGAGGCGCCGGGCACGATCCTGATCGGACAGGTCGCCCAACGCGGCGCGATCGTAGACCCAGGCTCGGTTGCGACCGTGGCCCTTGCTCCAATAGAGCGCACGGTCGGCGTAGTTGAGCAGCTCGGCCGGGTCGACCGTGATCGCGGTGTCGCAGATCCCGGCTGACACGCTCATCCGGTGCGGACGAGGAACCTCGGAGGCGATCGCGTGGCGAACCCGCTCCACCGCGTCGATCGCCTGCTCGCTCGTGGTGTCGGGTAGCACCCAGACGAACTCGTCGCCCCCGGTGCGTCCCAGGACGTCGTGAGCGCGTGCCAGCCGCTCGAGGCACCTCGCGACGAGGATCAGCATCTCGTCGCCGATCTCGTGCCCACCGATGTCGTTGATCTGCTTGAAGTGGTCGATATCGATCACCGCCACCGACAGCGGCTGCTCGTTGCGAGCGGCCCGTGCTGCCTCGCCGGCCAGCCGCTCCCGGAGCGTGCGGCCGTTGGCGAGACCCGTGAGCGGATCGCTGGAGGCTTGGGCGGCGAGCTTGGCACGGTCCTCGATGCTGGTGATCGCCGTCGCCAGCAGGTCGCCGAATTCCCCGAGCATCCGCTCGTCGTCGGCCGTCAGCTCGCCGTGGCCTGCCGCGGTGATCGCCAGCGCCCCCCACAGCGCGTTGCCGACGCGGATCGGCGCGAGGATGCTCGAGCCGTAGCCCAGCCGCGCCACCGGACTCTCGGGAGCGTGATCATTCACCCGCACCGGCAAGCCCGTCTGCAACAGCTGCTCGAGGTCGCTGCCCGCTCGGATCGGCACGACCGTGCCGGGCTCGTAGCGTCCCCCCTCGCGCTCCGACCACGACCCCATCACGACCGTCTGGCGGGGGCTCTCGATGCGCAGGATGCCGGCGGCGTCCGCCTCCAGCAGCCATCCGGTCTCGCGCGCCACCAGCTGGTAGATCCCCTCGGGCGACCCGCCGCCAACCACCGCTGTCGCGACCCGCCGCAGCGCGCCCTGCTCGCGAGCGAGTTGCTCCGCCCGCCAGCGCATCGTCCCCATCACCTGCTTACCGGCGAGGATCGCCACGCCCAGCGCGAGATAGGCGGGCGTCGCGATCAGCAGCCTCGCCACGAACCCGTGGTCGAGCGCGGGCGGGTCGTAGAGCAGCGGCAGCGCGTGGATCCCGGCGCACGCCGCGATGTAGGCGATCGCCACGGCCGGGCGGTAGAAGTAGCCGGCGAACACGATCACGAACAACAGGTACATCCAGGCGGGCGAGCGGGCTCCCCCCGAGGAGGCGATCGCCACCGCGATCAGCGGCAGCGAGCCGCCGCTCGAAAGATGAACCAGCCAGCGGGGCACGGCGGCCCAGTCGATCGCCACGATCGAGCACACGCCCCATCCACACTCCACTGCGGCGATCGCCAGCAGTAACGCCGTGTGGGCGTGGGTAATTCCTGGCAGTACCACGAACAGAGCCAGTGTGAGCCCGCCGATCAAGTACAACGCCCCGCCGAGCTGGCCCGCCAGCTCCGGCTTGCGCCCCCATGCCGCAAGGGTCTGGGTGAGCGCGGCCAGCGGCGCGCTCCGATCCCGTGTCCGGCACCCTTCGAGCATCTAGGCTTATCGACGCCCGCCACCCGGGCCTTCACGGAGGCTACGGCTTTCTGGACGCGCTGCGTGGCGCGTCCCGTGGTGTCCAGGTGGGGTGGGGGTCGCTCGGTGGGTCCACCGGTCACCCCGTCCGCCGCCGCCCCGCGGGCCGGGCCCCCGGTGTGAGGGGGTGGGTGAGACTCGCGCCGGGTGGGCGCCCGCCGGGCGGCCAGCGACACCGCCGCGCGCTTCCCGACCGCCGCCGCCCCTGGCCCGCCTCCCCCGACTCCCAATCCCATGTCCGAGTCCCCAAACTGGGTCCCCCCGCCTCGAAATGGGGGCTCGTGCACGTATGCAATGCCCGAGCACCCATTTCGCCTTTCAGTTGCCCAGTTTGGGTGCTCGTGCAGGTCGTGGCGCCCCGGGTGCGCTCCCGCCCACCGCGGGCGCCCGCAAGGCACGCCCCCGCGGCGCCCGCTCGCGCGCTACCCCAGCGTCTGCCTGACCACCGGCCGCCGGGCCGCACCGGCCTCGTCGAGCCGCCTGACC
>JAFAZB010000286.1 GCA_019240015.1 Solirubrobacterales bacterium | reverse complement strand
CGTTTTGCTGGATTCGTCTCCTACGCTGAGAGAGCGGTCAATTCCTCACGCCAGCTTTGGGGACGCCGAAGATTCCGTCGCACCCATCCTATTCGGCCGCTGAGCCGGTTTTGATGAGCGAAGACGGTCTCTTTTCTCGGGGCATACGCAAGTCTACCAAGGGTCCATCTCGTCTTTTCCACATCGCCGGCCGCTGTGTGCGCGAGTTCACACGCTGGTCACGGACGCGGGCGGCTCGTGCCAGCGAACGGGTGCGCTCGCCCGCGGCGTCATCACGACTCCGAGCCTAGCGGCCGCAATTGCGCTCTCATCTGACCGCCCTGCCGGCTCGGGCCCCTCTCCGACGCCGGACAGCTGGTGGTCAGCCAGGAGACCGACCTGCTCGACGCGCTGACGGTGCTCACGCCCCAGCGCTGATGGCCTGTACGGGGGCGCGCATGCGCGCCCCCGCGGCGGGGCGCATGCGCCCCGCCGGCCAGCGGCGCATGCGCCGCTGGCTAATCCCGCATCGCGGGGAACAGCACCACCTCCCGGATCGAGGGGCGGCCCGCGAGCACCATCACCAGGCGGTCGATCCCGAGCCCGAGGCCGCCGGTTGGCGGCATCCCCTGCTCGAGCGCCTGCAAGAAGCTCTCGTCCGGGGGCTGGCCGGCGTCCCGGAGCCGCGCGCGCTGCTCGTCGGGGTCGTTCAGCTCGCTGAACGCGTTGGCGATCTCCATCCCCCCGGCGTAGGCCTCGAAGCGCTCCACCAGCCCGGGCTCGCTCCGGTGGCGCTTGGCGAACGGGCTCAGCTCGACCGGGTAGTCGAGCAGCAACGTCGGCTCCACGAGCGTGGGCTCGACGTGCTTTGAGACCAGCTCGTCGACGAGCTCGGCCCAGCTGTCCTCGCGGGGGGCCTCCAGGCCCCGGGAGCGCATCTGCGCCGCCAGCGCGTCGCGGTCGTGATGGGCCATCACGTCGATCCCGGTGCGCTCCCGGATCGCGGCGACCAGCGTCTCGCGCCGCCACGACCCGTCGAGCCCTACTGCCGCCATCAGCCGCTCGAACCGGTCCGCGACCGCCAGGTAGTCGGCGTACGCCTCGTAGTACTCGAGCATCGTGAACTCGGGGTTGTGTTTGGGCGACAGTCCCTCGTTGCGGAAGTCCTTGCCGAGCTCGTAGACCCGCTCGAGGCCGCCGACGATCAGCCGCTTGAGGTACAGCTCGGTCGCGATCCGCAGGTAGAAGTCGCGATCCAGCGCGTTGAAGTGGGTGGTGAACGGGCGGGCCAGGGCGCCCCCGTAGAGCGGTTGCAGGACCGGCGTCTCGACCTCCACGAATCCCTCCCCGTCGAGGAACCGGCGGATCGAGGAGATCACGCGGGCGCGCAGCACGAACAGCTCGCGGACCTCCTCGTTGGCGATCAGGTCGAGCTCGCGATGGCGAAAGCGCGTCTCGACGTCCTGCAGCCCGTGGTGCTTCTCCGGCGGGGGACGCAGCGACTTCGCCAGCAGCGCGAGTGAGCGCACCCGCAGCGTCAGCTCGCCGCGTCGCGAGCAGAATGCGAGCCCATCGACGCCGACCAGATCGCCGAGGTCGAGCGCCAGCAGTCGCTCCATGCCCTCCTCGCCGAGCTCGTCCACCCGCCCCTGGAGCTGGATCCGCCCCGAACGATCGACCAGGTCCACGAACGCCATCTTCCCCTGGCCGCGACGCGCCGCGAGCCGCCCCGCGACGCGATGCAGGGCGCCCGTCTCCTCGCCGGGGCTCAGCCCGGCGTGGGCGGCTCGGGCCGCCGCGATCGGCTCGACGCCCTGGAATTCGTGCGGGAACGGGTCGATCCCGGCCGCTCGCAGCGCCTCCAGCTTGCGGCGGCGAACGGCGAAGATATCGGCGGGTGCGGGTTCATCGCCCACGGGCGAGGACCGACCCTACTTGCTGCCGACGTCGATCTTCGTGATCTTGAGCTTGCGCTCGCCCTTCGGGGTCGTGAACACCACTTCCTCGCCGCGCTTGCGGCCGAGCAGCGCCTTACCGACCGGCGACTCGTTGGACAGCTTCAGCTCCGCCGGCGATGCCTCGGCGGAGCCGACGATCGTGTACTTGGTCGACTTGCCGCCCTCGTCCTTGACATGCACGATCGAGCCCACGCGCACCACGTCGGTGCCGAGATCGGAGGCGTCGATCACGGTCGCGGAGCGCAGCTTGTCCTCCAGCTGGGCGATCCGCGCCTCGAGCATCGCCTGCTCGTTCTTGGCGTCGTCGTACTCGGCGTTCTCGGAGATGTCTCCGAACTCGCGCGCCTCCTTGATCCGGGCTGCAACCTCCCGGCGGCGCGCGGTCGAGAGGTGGTCGAGCTCGGCCTTGAGGTTGGCGAGCCCTTCCTGGGTGAGAATGACGTCCTTGGGCATTGCTTGCTGACCTGTATTCGAACGTTCTGGACGAGAAAAACCCGCCTGACGGGGCGGGAAGAGTCACGCATACGCCTCGCGTGGGCGCATGAGTATAGACACACCCACGGGCGCTCCCAGAACGCCGTCGGCGGGGCCCGGCGGGGCCGGCGCTACCGCGGCCCGTGGCCTTGGATCTGCACGGCCTGCTGGAAGGTGGGCCGGTTAACCCACTCGATCAGCGGCTGGGAGATCGCTCCCACGACCCGGAACTGGATCGAGTCCGAGCACATCTGGTCGCCCGCCGCGCACACCCCATCCGCGGGGTAGACCTGCTGCGGGGACTCCGCCGCCGCCTCGCGCAAGGAGCTCTCGAGCGCCGCCCTGCACTTGGCGAGCGAGCCCGCCCCGCAATAGACGCGGTTCAGCGCGCCACTGATCGGCTTGTGAAGCACCGCTCGCAGGTCCTTCTGGACGATCCCGTAGAAGCCCACGTCGAACGCCGAGCCGAGATGGCTCCCGCTGACGCCATGGCCGGGCTCGTCGTTGATCGAGAAGTCTCGCTCGATTTCGCCCAGCAGCGCGGAGCCCAGCACCGGTTGGAACTCAGCGCTGATCAGCAGCGGCCACCACGCATCCATCAGCCGCACCGCGTAGCTCTGCTCGTAGCTGCCCGAAGCGCCCGGGTGGGCCCGGTTGATCCGGTGCGCGCCGCTCGCGACCCAGCTCCGCAGGGCGGCCAGTGGACCCGCCAGCGTCGGATCGCCCGGATGACCGATCACCTGCAGGGCGAACGGCAGCACCTCGTCGCCACGCAGGTCCTCGGTGCCTGCGCTTCCCATCGCGTTGATCAGGTCCGGCAGCGTGATCCGGCCGTGGCGCAGCCCCAGGTAGTAGTTGATGTTGTTGTCGAGCAGCTGCGAGCGATACACGGAGGCATACTGCTGGCCGGTCGCGCCGTCGTTGTACCCGGGCGCCTGCTTGTTGTTCCAGCTCGTCAGGAAGCTCTGATCGACGGTCTGGGGATGGGCGCTCTGCGGCGTCTGCTGCTCGGTCAGGCTGCTCGGCGTGGTCTGGGCGCTGGGGTAGAGACCTCGCCAGCCGAAGCTCGCCCAGCTCGGGAACAGCGGGTCGGTGCGGGGCGCGCGGACCGGGTTCAGCCCAGAGTTGAAGTACGCGATGTGCTTGTCGTCGGTGTAGAACCAGTTGAACGTGTAGCCGATCTTGTAGGCCGCGTTGAAGAAGTCCTGCGGGTTGCGCATCGCGGCGGGATCGTTGAACTGCTCGAAGCCCGACGCCGAGTCGAGCTCGTGCATGTAGGTCGAGCGCAGGTTGCAGTAGGCGACCGGCTTGCCGTGGATCGTGGCCCGTGCGATCACGATCCCGTACGCAGTCCGCTCGGTTCGCAGCGTCACCGAGCCGGCGGGCGTCGAGTCGGCCAGGTTCGGCTGCCAGGACTCCTGCCGGGTGAGCGTCTCCATCGGCACGCAGTGTCCGCGCAGCAGGTAGTAGTCCGAGCCCGTCGAGGTCGGGCCGGGGCCCGGGTTGCACAGCGGCACGGCGAACGTGTCGATGATGTTCTGACCCGCGGAGGTGGCCGACCACGCGTAGTCGCGGCCGTGGCCAAGCTCCACGTAGAGGTTGACGCCGGGGAAGGCCGCTCCCTCGGCGTCGATCCCGGGACCATGGATGTCCTCCTCCATCAGGATCTCCGGGCTGAAATAGGCGACCTGCGGACCCATCACGGCCAGCGGATGGCCCGTGACGCTGTGGCTGGCGCTGACCAGCAGCGCGTTTGACATCTGGCGCGGGAACGCAAGCAGCCCCGGGCCCGCATTGGCGAGCGCCCCCAGCCCGAGCCCGATGTGCTTGCCGCTCGTGCTCGCGCTCGCGGAGCGGGCCACGGCCTGTGGAACCGAGCCCCCCACCACGTGGTTGACGTACCTCACCGAGCCGGGGTCGGGCAGCGCGATGCTGGCCTGGGCGGTCTTGCTCGGGGCGGCGAGCGTCTGGTAGGGGAAGGAGTGCCCGCGCACGGTGGTCGGCGCCTCGGGGTCGTTGGCGGCATCGAAGCTGAGGAACGTCGCGAACCCCGAGAGGTCGCGCGGCGGGGCGGGGCGGCGCTTGCCGCGTCCTTTGCCCTTGCCCTTGCCGGTCGCCTTCGCCGCGCTGGCGGTCGGCGCCGGGGCGTTCTGCGCGTGCGTGGGCTTGCCCTTCCCGTGTCGCGCCGGTTTCTTGCGCTTGCCGGCCACCGGCTCCGGCGAGCCGGCCACGGTCAGGTGCTCGCGCCCGAAGCGATGTACGAGGTCCTCGTACAGGATCGCGTTCGAGAGCTGGTCGCCGCCGCCGTTGCCGAAGATGCCTCCCACCAGCGTCGCGATCGAGACCAGGTCGGTTGCGCTGAACGGCTGCGGTCCGCCCGGCTGCCCGATCGCCGCGTACTCCCCCGGCAGCATCGTCAGCGAGTACAGGGGATTCTTCGCCTTGGCGATGTAGGCGTTGATGCCGTTGATGAAGCTGGTCGCGTCGGCGTAGATCTGGGGACCGTCGGGTAGCCGGGACAGGCCGAACGCGACCTGGTTGGCGAGGTCCTGCTGCGTGTAGGGCTCGTTCGCCCACACCCCTTCGTCCATCGAGACGTTGGAACCGCCGGCGAACTGGGCGAGGTCACCCTGGCCCGCGTGGCGCAGGATGTCGATGAAGAACAGCCGGTCCTCGGCGGTCGCCCAGCCGATCCCGAACATCAGCGCGTCGCGGGTGTCGCCGTAGATGTGGGGTACTCCGAAGCCCTGGTCGCGGACGATCGTGACGCCCGGCTCGGGGCTCTCCGTGCTCTCCACGTCCCCTGCCGGGACCCCGAACGTGGCGTCCTTGTAGAACCGGCCGATCTGCGCCTGGGTGATGTCGGGCGCCGCGGTTGTCAGGTTCGAGTACATCGCCAGCTGGTCGTCGTTGTGCGGCGGCCGGGTGCTGTGGTTGGCCTCGAACTGGGCGAGCTGGAGCGCGTTGTCAAACCCGTTCTCGCCCGGCGGCAGAACGTTGTGAAAGCCGCCGAAATCGTTGAAGCCGTAGGGCTGAACCTGGGCGCAGGCAGACGCGGCCGCGACCAGCGACGCGACCGCCGCGAGCGCTGCAGCCAGCAGCATCCTCGCTCCCGAGAGCCCTGAGGGCCGGAACATCCGGCGCCAGCCTACTACCGAGCAGCGGCTCAGGCGGCAGGTACGGCGGGCGCGGGCGGGGCGGCGTCGGGGCCGCGGGCGGGCGTCTCCGGCGCGCCGTGCTCCCGTAGCAGCGCCCGCGCGGCCTCCAACGACGGCGCCCGCTGCAGCTCCGCTCCGAGCGCGCCAGTGCCACCCAGGCGCTCCACGTACCAGGGATAGAACTTGCGCAGGTAGCGCTCCGCGCGCTCGCGCCCCAAGTGCTCACACGCGCGCTCGATCACCCAGTCGAGCTCTGCCAGGATCTCCTCGCGCTCCGGCGGAGCCGGCCTCGTCCCCAGCAGCTCCCCGAACAGCCACGGGTTCCCGAGCGAGCCGCGAGCGAGCAGCACCCCGGCGGCGCCAGTGCGCTCGAACGCCTCGCGGGCGTGGGCCGCCGTGTGCAGGCCGCCCGAGACGAGCACCGGTACCGGCAGCTGCTCGACCAGCGCACGGGCGAGCTCGTAGTCGGGCCGGCCGGCGTGGCGCTGAGCGGCGTGCCGCGGGTGGATGCAGATCCCGGCCACGCCGCCCTCGTCCACCAGGCGGCGGGCGACCTCGACGCCGCTGGCGTCTCCCGGCCGGCGCCCCGAGCGCAGCTTCACCGTCACCGGAAGCCCGCTGCCGCGAGCCGCGGCCCTGGCGAGCGCGACCGCCCGGCCGGGGTCGTCCAGCAGCGCGGCGCCGGCGCCGGTCTTGCAGACCTTGGGGACCGGGCAGCCCATGTTGATGTCGATCAGGTCGGCGCCGGCAGCGGCGACGCGCTCGGCGGCGCAAGCCATCACCTCGGGGTCGTGCCCGAACAGCTGCATCGAGACGGGGTGCTCGTCGGGATGGATCCGCAGCAGCTCGCGGCAGGTGCGCTCGTTGCGGTAGTGCACGGCGAAGCTCGAGACCATCTCCGAGACCACCAGACCGGCCCCGTAGCGCTTCGCCTGTAGGCGCACGAACCAATTACCGATCCCGGCCAGCGGCGCCAGCACCACCCGGTTGGGCACCTCCACGCCACCCAGCGTCCAAGGGTCTGTCAGCTGTGGCGGCACCGATTCATGGTACGAATCCCGGCCGTGGATCTCGCCGTCGCCCTGCGCCCGTGGCTCGAGGTGGTGCTCGACCAAGTGCCGGGCCTCGAGTTGTTCGACGCCCACACCCACCTCGGCAACAACGATCCCGATGGCATGAGCCAGACGCCCGAGCAGCTGCTCGCCGGGCTCGAGCTGGCCCACGCCCGGGGTGCGTTCGTGTTCCCGATGCACGAGCCTGACGGCTATCCACCGGCCAATGACGCGGTGCTCGCCGCCGCGCGGCAGACGAACGGGACCTTGATCCCGTTCTGTCGCGTGAACCCCCACGACGAGCACGCGCTGGCCGAGGCCCAGCGCTGCCTGGATGCCGGCGCCCGCGGGATCAAGCTGCACCCCCGGGCAGAGGGCTTCACGCTCGATCACGCCGTCGTGCGCTCGCTGATCGCGCTCGCCGACGAGCGTTCGCTGCCGGTGCTGATCCACGCCGGCCGGGGAATCCCGGCGCTCGGGCTGCACGCCGTGCAGCTCGCGAGCGACTTCCCCGATGCGCGGCTGATCCTCGCGCACGCGGGCATCTGCGACCTGTCGTGGATCTGGCGCGCCGCGCCCGACCACCCCAACCTCCTGTTCGACACCGCGTGGTGGATGCCGGCCGACCTCCAGTCGCTGTTCGCGCTGGTGCCGCCGGGTCAGATCGTGTTCGCGAGCGACGCGCCGTACGGCAACACCGCAGGCTCGGCGACCTTCCAGCTGCGCTCGGCGCTCCAGGTGGGCCTCTCGCCCGACCAGATCCGCTCGATCGCCTCCGAGCAGGCGCTCCGGATCGCCGCCGGCGAGCCGCTCCAGCCGGCGGGGCCGGCGGTCGGGGAGCGCGAGCGCGCTCCGCACGTGCTGCTCGAGCGGGTCGCCGAGTTCCTGCTGCTGGGCGCGATCGCCACGATGCGCGGGGTCGACGCCGGGGCCGAGATGCTGGCGCTGGCGCGGCTCGCCTGCGACGTCCCGGATGAGATCGATGACGCCCCGATCTTCGCCGCGATCCGCGGCCTGCTCGACGCGTACGATCAGATGACGGCGACGGCCCCCGACGACCGCCGCCGCCTCGCGTTCCTGATCCTCGCCGCCACCACCGCCCGCACGCCAGAGGTGCCGGTGCCGGCGCTCGCGTCCGACGCCGCCTGAGGGTGGGTGTGTGGGGCGCGGGGCGGGCCGGCCGCGCCGGGTGTGCCCGGCCCTACGGGCTTGCGTCTAGGGGCTACGCACGGGCCACGAAGGGGGTAGGTTGGGCGCCGCCGGCCCTCTCGATGCCGTCACCAGGCCGTCGGGGATCTCCGCCGCGGCCCGGAGCGCCCGCCACCCGAGTCGCGGCGAGCGCGCGTACGGAATCCACCGAGGCGAGGACCTGCACGAGCCCCCAAACTGACCCCCGCCAGATCCAACTTGGGTGCTCGTGCATGTAGAGACTGCTCGAGCCCCCATTTCGGTTTCAGCGATGCCAGTTTGGGCGCCCGTACGGGTCGCGCGCGCGACGGGGCGCGGGCCGGTCGCGCCCCATGACCCCTCCTCACTCCTGGTTGAGCTCCCAGATCAGCCGCAGTCCGCGCAGCGTCAGCAGCATGTCCACCTCGTCGATCGTCTCGCGGATGAACGGGACCACCGACTGCGCCAGCCCACCGGTGGCGATCACCCGGGTCTGCGGCCCGAGCTCGCC